>CAKVCR010000015.1 GCA_934725835.1 uncultured Odoribacter sp. | reverse complement strand
CACATGCAGCAATGCCTCAGTTAGGATCTGATCCAATATTAGCAGCAACTGCATTGATTCAGTTTTATCAAACTATTATAACTAAATTTAGAAATCCTTTTGAACCGGCAGTTTTGTCAATTACCTCTATTCATGGAGGTACAGCTAATAATGTTATTCCTGATAGGGTTGAGGTAAAGGGTACTGTACGTACTCATAGCGATGCGTTGCGTCATCATATTTTTGATTTAATCAATGAAAAATCTCCTGCAATATGTGATTTATATGGATGTCATTTTATTCCGGATATGCCTTGGAATGGACTTCCTCCTTTGGTAAATGCAAATGAATGGACTGAATTAGTAAAAAAATCAGCTAATGGAGTGGCAGATGTTGTAGAGATGCCACCTCTTTCTTTAGGAGAAGATTTTGCTATTTATTTAGAGAAATTGCCAGGTGCTTTTTGGACATTAGGAATTTGTCCTCCTGAACAGGCAAGTATGCCTCCTCTTCATAATCCGAAAATGTCTCCTGATGAAAGAGCTATTCCTATTGGAATAGCAATGTTGGTTTCTGTGTGTAGAAATTTTTTACAGACTCAGCATTAGCTATTAAAGGTCTTTAAGGCGAATAATATTATATGAAATATTACGGTCATAAACATCTGTGTGGTCTATGCGTTTAATGTATTGAACCACATAGATAGTGACTGGTAATACAATAACTTCATATAGTGATTTTAAGCATGCCTGTGTTCCTACCAGTATTAGGAGGTCTGTTATGGGGATTAATCCGCCAAATGCAATGGGAAAGAATATCAATGAATCTGCACTTTCTCCGAAAATCGTTGAAATTATTGCCCGTAAGGAGAAATATTTGCCTTTGGTTGCTATTTTCATTTTGCTCATGATGTAGGCATTTAAAAAAGACCCTACTAAAAAAGCTAATAAACTAGCCAAGGCTATGCGTGGTGCAAGTCCGAATACAAAATTAAAGCTTTCTTCTCCTTTCCAAAATGGAGCAGCGGGTAATGCAATAGCTAAGCGTGCAAAACCAATAACAAGAAAATTCATAAGAAAACCACTCCAAATAATAAGTCTTACTTTCTTAAATCCCCATACTTCTGCTATACAATCATTGATGATATAGGAGATTGGAAATACAATCAGCCCGGCTGTTGCTGTGATGGAACCCAGTTGAATTACTTTTGTTTCCAGAAGATTGGATGCTACGAGGCAAACGTTAAAAAGAATCCCCATGAGCATAAAGGGGATAGATACTTTTTTCTGCATATTTCTTGTTTTTTACGTGGTTGAACAAGCACACGCGACAGAAATTATCCTGCCGGAGGGTTAAAGAGTATAATCAACACAAGCACGATCTTCTTTAATGGGGGTGATCATGTTTTTAACAATAGCTTGATGAGCAGGATGAGCTGAATAATTATTTAATGCTGCCATATCTTCAACAATAGCTTCTAGACAGAGATCCCATTGCTCTGCAGAATTGATATTTATACCTACATGAATTTCTTTCAATTCCATAATAATTGAAGGTAATTTTTCTAATTCTGCCTTTATATCCTTTATTTGGACATCTTTGTCTGGGGACGATTTGAATTTGAAAAATACAATATGTTTAATCATCGCTATAAGATTTAATTATTTCTGCTGCAAATGTACTAAAACTCATGGAAAAACATTAATCTAGTGGAAAGAGAAAATCTTTTTGAGCAAAGTATGCGATTTTTTCTTGACATACTTGCTTATATAAAAAAAAAACATTTACTTTGCACTCTGTTTGGAAAGCGTTTATAAAAAATACTGAGAGATGTCAAGAGTTTGTCAAATAACCGGAAAAAGAGCAATGGGTGGTAACCATGTTTCTCACTCTAAAAGAAGAGTTAAGAGAACATTTTCAATCAACCTGTTCAAGAGAAATTTCTATTGGCCAGAAGAAGACAGATGGATTCGCCTGAATGTTTCAGCCGATGGTCTTCGTTTGATTAACAAAAAAGGTCTGAGTGCTTGTTTGAAACAAGCTACAGAAGCTGGATTAATTAAAACTATTTAAAATCACTGACGATGGCAAAGAAAAGTAAAGGAAACAGAGTGCAAGTGATTCTTGAATGTACAGAACAAAAAGAATCCGGCGTACCAGGAATGTCACGGTATATTACTACCAAGAATAGAAAAAATACACCTGAAAGATTGGAGTTGAAAAAATACAATCCGTATTTGAAAAGAGTAACGTTACACCGCGAAATTAAATAATTGAACTATGGCTAAGAAAGTAGTTGCAACCTTGAAAACCGGTGACGGTAGGGGTTATGCGAAAGTAATTAAAATGGTAAAGTCTCCGAAGACTGGTGCCTATACTTTCAAAGAACAAATGGTCACTACTGACCAGGTGAAAGAAACCTTGAAGAAATAAGTATTTCTTTATGAACATAAAAGATGTCTTTAAAACCAAAGGCATCTTTTTTAATTTCCTATATTTGGTAAGACCTTCAAAAATCTTATGCTAATCTCTTTTTCCAATTCAACAAAACGATAATAAGACATACACTTAGGTGAAGATGAGCCAAATGCTTGCTGACATATTCCATGTAGTAATGCTTATATATTTTTCTTGTACTTTGGAAAATTCCTTGCCAAAATCATCCGATATACAATTTATCTCTGTAATTCCAGCCTCTAAGAACATAGAGACAATTGATTAAATATTATAATTAGCCTCTATCGATTTAATGTTTTTGTCGTTATATTTCTAATCTATAGACAAATAACTTTAATTCTTATATTGTACTCACGCTTTTTAATAATTGGGAAAATAATATTTACATATCGGTCGTCTATATTTCAGTTGGCTGATATTGTTGTTAAAAAATATCAAATGAACTATTATGAACTTGATGAGTATGATTATATTTCTTCTCTTTGTCAAGAAATAAAATTGATAAAGCAATAGGCTTGTGAGACATTAATTTGATAGATGAATTTAATATTTGAAATAAAAGTATTTGTGAAAGTGTGAAACCGTAGAAAAATGCGTAGTTTCCTAAATGTAATTTTTTTTGTGCACGATACAGATAATCTTTTTAGTTTAGGAAATGAGGGTCGGAGGAGGTACATTTTTAACTTCATGCACTGTTATCACTAGAGGTAGTAAGCACAAATGGTAACAAGAGATAATGATTGAAGTTAGAATAATTTAGAAAGCAAAAGGCGGAGATTTCTTTTATCCCCGCCTTTTATGATTCAATTATCTGTTTTGTTTATTTTAAATGTGTGGAAAGAGCCTTTTAAAAGGTCTATAAGTAAAAGTTTACCTGATAAGGTATCTCGTCTGTCTAAAAGTACTTTTATCGTTTCAGATGCTTGTATAGAGCCGACAACGCCTGGGAGAGCTCCAATTACACCCAATGGTTGCTGAAAATCGGAAACTCCATTATGATAAGGATAAAGGTCACGGTAGGTAGGACCTCCTTTATAATTAAAAACTGAAACTTGTCCTTCAAACTCACAGATACTGCCATATACAAACGGCTTGCCGGAATAGACACAAGCATCATTGATGACGTATCGGGTGAGTAAATTATCTGTTGCATCAACCACTACATCATAATTGGCAATGATTTCCTTTGCATTGGAGGACGTTAAGCGTCCTTGCATGGCATGGATTTTACACTTAGGATTCAGGGCTTGTAATTTACTGGATGCAATCTCAACTTTGGGAATACCTATACAATTAGAGTCGTAGAGTATCTGTCGCTGAAGGTTACTTTCTGATACAACATCATCATCCATAATTCCGATGGTACCAATGCCGGCAGCACATAAATATAGTAGTGCCGGAGAGCCTAATCCTCCGGCGCCTACAATCAATACTTTGGCATTACAAATGATTTCCTGACCTTTTTCACCCACTTCCTTTAAAATAGTGTGGCGTGCATATCGTTCACTCGCTATATGTTCCATGTAGAGTTGATAATTTGACGTTATAGCCAATTGTCCCAGTCTTTCCACACAGGTTCATACCCTCTTGTCTGAATAGCTGCTGCAACTTCTGCCGGAGTACGTTCATCACTGATATGGAATTGTTCCAATGCTTGTGGGTGAGTGCAATAACCTCCTGGCTCTGTTTTTGAACCGGCACTCATAGACGTAACTCCCAAAGACATGATGTTGTCACGGAAATTAGAGCTTTCACGGGTAGAGATGGATATGTCTACATCGTGGTCAAATATACGAAATGCGAAAATCAACTGTGCTAGCTCTCGGTCTTCCAACACTACATTAGGCTGGAAATGTCCTTCGGATGGACGCATTCGTGGGAAATTGACACTATATTTGGTTTGCCAGTATGTACGTTGCAGATAGCGTAAATGACGAGCCATCATTGTGACGTCTGTACGCCAATCTTCAAGACCGATTAGAACTCCCATACCAATTTTGTGCACATTGGCTTGTCCCATACGATCAAATCCGTTTAGACGCCATTCAAATTTAGATTTCATCCCTTTGGGGTGGTATATGTTGTAGCGTGCACGGTTATAGGTCTCTTGAAAGCATACCACTCCATGCAGACCGGCATGTGTAAGACGTTCATATTCTTCAGCTTTGAGAGGCATCACTTCAATGGTAAGATTAGCGAACAATGGATGTGCCAATTGTAATGCTCTTTCCAGATAGTCTACTCCGGCATCTCTTGGATTTTCACCTGTAACTATCAGTAGGTTCTCAAAATTGCCAAGTTTTTTAATAGCATGAAGTTCATTTACAATTTCTTCTTCTGTCAGTATTGTGCGTTGAAAGGGGTTGTCATGATTAAAACCGCAGTAAACACAGAAGTTGGTACATGAGTTTGTGATATACAGTGGAATATACATCGACATCGTTTTACCGAAGCGTTGTAGAGTATATTTTTGACTCAAGGCTGCCATCGGTTCTAGATATTTAGCGGCAGCCGGTGATACGAGTGCCATGAAGTCATCTATATCCGGATGGCTTTTTCCTAAAGCGATTTCAACATCAGCGGAAGTCTTAGAATAAATCTGCTTGGTTGTATCGTCCCAGGAATATTGGTCTAATTCTTCTGAAAACATATTGTAATTTCTCTTTCGTTTTTTATCGTTTATCCTAAAAATGCTGTTAATGGACTGCTGGCTTCTGCAGTATAGCTTTTGCCGGCCAATCCGGCTTCATATGCCATGCGTCCGGCTTCGACAGCTATCTTGAAAGCTGTTGCCATTTCGATGGGATTACCTGCGACGGCTATTGCTGTATTGACCAATACTGCATCTGCGCCCATTTCCATCGCCTCTGCAGCATGACTGGGAGCTCCGATTCCTGCGTCTACAACAACAGGAATATTACTCTGTTCAATAATGATGCGTAGGAATTCCCGTGTTTGCAAGCCCTGATTGGTGCCGATAGGTGCACCCAAAGGCATCACTGTAGCAGCACCAGCATTCTCCAGTCGTTTACACAACACCGGATCTGCCTGACAGTAAGGAAGTACAATAAATCCCATTTTAGCCAGTTCTTCTGTTGCTTTCAGTGTCTCTATTGGGTCTGGTAGCAGATAGCGGGGATCCGGATGTATTTCAAGTTTCAACCAGTTGGTTCCAAATGCCTCTCGAGCTAATTGTGCCGCAAAAATAGCTTCTTTTGCATCGCGTACGCCGGATGTGTTGGGGAGCAACTGAACACCGGGTTGTAGGATATGATGAAGCATATCATCATTTTTGTCCTCTATGCGGATGCGTTTCATGGCTACAGTCACCATCTGGCTACCGGATGCTGCGATAGCTTCTTGCATTTTTTCATTGGAAGCGAATTTGCCTGTACCTGTAAAAAGGCGTGAGGTGAATGTCTTGTCTGCTATTTTTAAAGGTTTCATATGAATGGATTTTATAAGTTATTCTTTAATTGAAGTATTTATTATTGAAATAATATCTTCTGTTTTGATAGTTAGATTATTACTGTTTTTTATAAGTCCTGATAAGGCTATCCCTTGTATGCCGGTTTTCATCAGGGGTGGAATATCATTTTCAGTAATTCCTCCAATGGCGAAAACGGGAATATCAATATGGTTTTCCTGCATCTGCTTTAATAACCGTTGGTAGCCTTCCATGCCTAACACCGGACTAAGTCGTTCTTTGGTTATTGTGAAAGTATATGGTCCTAAACCGATATAGTCTACTTTTTGCTGTTGTCGCATCAGAATGTCTTCCCAAGTATTGCAGGTGGCACCGATAATTTTGTTTTCTCCGAGTAGTTCTCTTGCTTGTAGAGGATTCATATCTTCTTTTCCAAGATGTACTCCATCGGCATCCAATTGTCGCGCCACTTCAACATTATCATTGATAATGAATAGGGCATTATATTTATGGCATACCTCTTTCATGATTTTTCCTGTCTGTAGGAACTCTTCCATAGAGGCTCCTTTCATTCGGAGCTGCACCCAGCGTATACCCCCTCGGCATACGGCTTCTGCCTGTTCGCAAAGAGACATACCGTCTTTCGGTGCAGTTATATATTGCACAGGCAATTCTCGTGGAGAGGGAAGTGTTTTTGTTTTCATTTTATCAAGTGTATGATAACCTAATAGACTGTCATTGCTTTCGATAACACGTGATACATAAAGTTGCGCTTTACGACACGACTGCATAAGAGACTCCCCTTTGGCCAAGTATGCGAGTAGTGCAGAAGAGAGTATACAGCCGGTCCCGTGTTTGGTATGCTTACTCTTTTGCAAGGAGCTACAATAGATGGCATCCGGTGTAATCAACTTGTCGGTTGATATTGTGCCGGAATTATGTCCGCCCTTCCAGAGAATATTGACTTTGCAATCTGTAGCAATCTGTAGTAGGCTTTCTGTTGTGATTCCTTCTCCAAAAAGTTGATGCAACTCTTCCGTATTTGGTGTTACCAAAAAAATGGAGTTCAGCGTTTCTTGCAAATAGTCTTGATACTTTTGATGAAATACATGTCCGGCACTGGCTTTTAGAATAGGATCCCAGATGATTTTTACATCAGGAATTTGTTCTTTTAGCCAAACGACAAGCTGCTTTAGTACATTGAAATCCTGAATCAGGCCGATTTTGATAAACTCCGGTCTGTGATGTTGGAATAGAAGTTCACATTGGCGGAAAATCTCTTCCTGTGTCATCCAATGAGTGTCGCTATACGTATCCTCATTTTGGAAAGTAATGGAGGTACAGACCCCCATACCATAGCATTCGTTGGCTTCAAAGGTTTTCAAATCAGCTGTTACTCCAGCTCCTGACGAAGGGTCAAAACCGGCGATGCTCAAAACGAATGGTGTATTCAGTCGGGTAAATCTAGAAATGGCTTCTTCCGGATATTCCCAAATATACCCCAAGGCAGCAACTCCGCTAAAACCTGCTTCACGACATAAGTCTATTTTCTCAGGGATAATACCTCCGAGAGCTACGACGGGAATATTTATTCCCGATAAATCCGGCAGTTCTTTAAAATGGCTTTGGTAGCCTTGTTTGGAAATGCTGTCGAATATCGGGCTGAGAAAACAATATTCTGCATGAAAAGGCAGTGCCTTTATCTCCTCTACACGATGGCACGAAATACTGATTTTCATATCCGCATGCTCTTTGTAGAGTGCTGCTTGTCCTGATTTCAGATGAATCCCACGTAAATGATATTGAGTAGCCAATTCGTAATGATCATGCAAGACGATTCTGTGGCGGTAGCATGGTTCAATTCGCTGAATAAAATTCTCATAGGTAGAAGCATCTGCACCCGGCTTGCGCAGGTGCAGTATTTCCAATCCTTGGGCGAACAGAAGATTGCAGACCACTGTTTCGTCTTTTACTTTCTCAGGAGATGTAATGACAATAACCTTCATATCAAGTTACTTGAATAACCGGTTAGGTTATTCTTTGTTGTTAATTTTTTCTCGCAATTTTTTGCTGGCACGCATAGAACAGAAATGTTCTCCACACATGGAGCAGAAGTGCGCTTCTTTATGTCCTTCGTCCGGCAATGTTTCGTCATGGAATTTGATGGCTTTCTCTGAGTCCAAAGCTAAGTGGAACTGATCTTTCCATCTGAATTCGAAACGGGCTTTACTCATGGCATAGTCACGGAAATAAGCTGCCGGGTGTCCTTTGGCGAGGTCGGCTGCATGGGCTGCCAGTTTGAAGGTGATAACCCCTTCTTTCACATCGTCACGGTTCGGCAGACCGAGGTGTTCTTTCTGGGTCACGTAACACAGCATAGCTGTTCCGAACCAGCCAATCATGGCGCCTCCGATGGCAGAAGTAATGTGATCATAACCCGGAGCTACGTCTGTTACCAACGGTCCGAGGGTATAGAACGGTGCTTCGTGGCAGTATTTCAACTGTAAGTCCATGTTCTCCTTGATTTTGTGCATAGGCACATGTCCGGGGCCTTCGATAATGGCTTGTACATTATGTTTCCATGCGATTTCACAAAGCTCACCCAAGGTTTTCAACTCTTCGATTTGTGCGGCATCATTGGAGTCGGCAATACATCCCGGGCGTAATCCGTCTCCTAAAGAAATACCAACGTCATATTTTGCCAGAATTTCGCATATTTCTTCAAAATGTTCGTAAATAAAGCTCTCCTGTTTGTGGGTTGTACACCAGTGCGCCATGATAGAACCACCGCGGGACACGATACCGGTCAGACGTTTCAGTGTCAGTGGCACATGTTTCCATCGCAATCCGGCATGGATGGTGAAATAGTCAACGCCCTGTTCTGCCTGTTCAATCAAAGTGTCGCGGAAAATTTCCCAATTCAGTTTTTCAACATCACCGCCCACTTTTTCCAGCGTCTGGTATAACGGCACAGTGCCGACAGGTACCGGAGAGTTGCGTATAATCCATTCCCGGGTCTCGTGGATGTTTTTACCGGTCGAAAGGTCCATAATGGTATCTGCTCCCCAGCGGAAAGCCCAAGCGGCCTTCTCTACTTCTTCGGCAATAGAGGAAGTGACAGGTGAATTACCGATATTGGCATTGATTTTCACCAAAAAGTTGCGGCCGATAATCATCGGTTCACATTCCGGGTGGTTAATGTTCGAAGGGATGATTGCACGTCCGGCAGCTACCTCGTCGCGCACAAATTCCGGTGTGATATAATCCGGAATATGAGCTCCGAAAGAATCGCCTTTTTCTTTCTTGTATTTCTCTCGAATCTGGTCTGCCAACTGGTTTTCCCGGATAGCGATATATTCCATTTCCGGCGTGACAATTCCTTGGCGGGCATAATATAACTGAGTCACCTGTTTGCCTTCGCTGGCAACGCGCGGAGTAGTGTTTACATGCTCAAAACGCAATGAGTCGAGCGAAGCATCTTCCTGACGCATGCGACCGTATTCTGAGCTTAAACCTGCCAATTTTACGGTATCCTGCCGCTCTTCAATCCAGTTCTCCCGAAGTTTTGGCAAGCCTTTTTGTAAATCTACAGTATAAGTCGGGTCGGTATACGGACCGGAAGTATCATAAACGATAACATCTTCATTTTCTACTTTGTTGCCATCCAAATCGATTGTCGGCGACATTTTAATTTTTCGCATCGGAACCTGCATATCAGCACGCGAACCGGTTACGTGAATTTTCTCAGAACCGGGTAGCGGTCCCACAGTAACGCTGAATTTTTCCATAGTATATTAATTTAAGAAATTACAGATTGAATATTTTATCCGCCTTGTACGGCTTTGATGATAATAATACGGCTACCGTCCTTGAGCACGGTAGTGTCCCAATTTGCCTTGGATACGACAGAATCATCCATTGCAACGGCAATATTTACCGGTTGAATTTCCTGTTGAACCAGCAGCTGTGTGATAGTAATGTTTTCCGGACACTCGGTCGGAGTGTCATTGATAAATATTTGCATGATTTCTCCTTATTTAGTTACTGGATTGTCCAAGGAGAGCTTACAAAGATGACGGTATGTCGAAACGATAACTCTTTTTTCCCTACGCCGGCATTATCCGGATCAGGTTTTAGGGTATGATCTCAGCCCGTAGTCTTAAGGCACCCCTTTCGATTAAATCCGTAACAAAGATAAACAGAAATATTGAATGTTCCAAGCGAAAAATTCTTCTACTGTATAGGTCCTTCTTTACGCCATTGTAATATCAGAAAAATCAAACCGGGAATAAAGATAATCAGGGCTGTAATCTGAAGTGCAAAAGCCAGAGAGAAACAGTCGTTCAGCCAGCCGATAAACGGGGCCATAGCTGCAAATATCAGCCGGATAATAAAATTTCTGATAGAGAGTACCGTTGCGCGCATTTCCGAAAATGTCTGGCGATTAATATACCCTTTTAGTATAGGTGTGGCAAATCCACGCACTATATAAAACAAAAACAGCACACCTAAAGCAGCATAGGTCAGATTCAGCGACGTTGCTACATAACCGCCGGTGATGAACACAAGAATCAGAGTGTATGTTCTGTTTTCTCCCAACCGGGCACTTAGGGCATCTGAATATAAGGCTGCAATGCCCACCACTAAATTCAGCACTGTCCATACAACACCGAATAAACCGGTCGGCAGGTCAATGTACATCAATACGGGTTGCACGAACCATGCCATTGTGAGGGTAGAAGCTCCGATAATGCCTGAAAACAGGATGTCATAGCGTAGGCTCTTGTTTTCAATCAGGGAATAATGTAGGATATGCAGGATGTTTTTAACCGGATTGACAATATGTACCTGCGCATTGAACTCCTTTAAAGCCATTGCAGCCGGTATTCCGATAAATGCAATACCGGTCTGACAATAAAAAGGCAGTCGGAGAGATGCTGTCGCCAACAATCCGCCGAATATTCCGGCAAAAGCCTCTGAGAAATTTCCGACCATAGTCACTTTTCCCTCATATTTTAAATACTCGTCCTCTCTATTGTAGTGGAGCATGGTGTCATAGAGCAATGCGGAGTCTGCTCCCGAAACAAGGCTCTGACCAATCCCCAATAGTATTTCTGCCAGTAGAAAAGCTCCGAAAGTGTATGAAAACGAATAGGTGACAAATCCTCCGAAAGCAATCAGACAACCGGTCAGCAGACACCTCTTCCGTCCCCAGGCATCAGCCAGATATCCGGTCGGAATATCAAGCGATACAGATACAATCGAATAGACGCTCTTTAAAAGAAAAATTTCTTTCAAGCCCAGACCGTTATCCTCATAAAACAGGACAATGATAGGCATAATCAAGGTAAACCATTTAGATACCTTGATGAGATAGAGAGCATTAATATTTTTTTTAAGTGTATCCAATGCTATTTTTATTTAGCGCCTGCAAAGGTAATAAAAAGTAATTCTAAAAGAAAAGATTGCACAGAGTGGAATATTTTGTGAAGCTGTCTTTTGAATTTGAATTATAATATGTATTTTTGTTTCAACTTATAATCAAATAATAGGTAAAATCATGAAAATTGAAAAGATTAGTGATATCTATGAAGTATTGAAGGGAAACACCACTAAAAAACGTTTGGTGGTAGCCTATGCAAATGACAGTCATTCAATCGAAGCTGTATCGTTGGCAGTGAAAGCCGGATTGGTAGAAGGAATTCTTGTCGGCGACTCTGAAGTTATCAAGCAGGTATGTGCAGAACACAATTATGACCCGGCTTGCTTTAAGATTGTTCACGAGCCGAACGATGTGAAAGCAGCAGAAGCAGCCGTAGCTATGATTCGCAACGGTGAGGCGGATGTGTTGATGAAGGGACTTGTCAGCACAGATAAATATATGCGTGCCATCTTGAACAAAGAGAAGGGTATCGTGAGTGAAAAGGTATTGTCTCATGTTACTGTGATGGAATGCCCGGCATACCATAAATTGTTGGTGGTAAGTGATGTAGCTATCATTCCGTGTCCGGACTTAGACCAAAAGAAAGCTATCATTAAATATGTAACGAAAACAGCTGTTAAGTTGGGTGTAGAAAAACCGAAAATTGCATTGATTACCCCGACAGAGCAAGTGTTGCCGAAAGTACAATCAACAGTAGAGGCTGCTATCTTGGCAAAAATGAACGAACGTGGACAGATTCCGGGAGCTATCATCGAAGGTCCGATGGCATTGGATGTGGCTATCGACAAAGAGGCTGCTGATATTAAGAAAATCTTCTCTCCGGTAGCTGGAGATGCTGATTGTCTGGTATTCCCGAACTTGGAATCCGGTAACGTATTCTACAAGACCAACACTAAATTGGGCAACGCTAAATTGGGTGCTATGCTGATGGGTGCTAAAGTTCCTTGCGTATTGTCTTCCAGAGGTGACAGTGTAGAGACTAAATTGAATTCTATTGCATTGGCTGCATTGACTGCTTAAAGCAAGAAGGATTCTGCATAAATAAAGAGGTTGGAAATATCTCGGCATTTCCAACCTTTTTATTTATTCGCAAACCGGTAGATGATGATTATAATTGTCCGGCTTCCGCTTTTTTAACCATCTCTTCGTTGGCTGTAATATAAATCTCAACCCGGCGGTTTTGTGCACGTCCGGCTGCAGTGCTATTGTCTGCTACCGGCTGGTCATAAGCCATCCCTTTGGTGGTGAGGCGTGCTCTGCTCACTCCCTGACTAACTAAATAATTAGCCACACTGTTGGCTCTTTCTCCTGAAATTCTTACGTTCACTTCGTAAGTTCCGGTATTGTCAGTGTGCCCGTAAATAGTTACGTCTGTATCCGGTGAGTTTTTCAGGGAATTGGCAAACTTAATCAGCGATTCGCGTGCCGAGGCATTCAGACTGGTCTGATTATGTTCGAAAAGAATACCATTGTCGAAAGTCACTTTGATAGCCTGCAGATTATTGGCATCCTGAACACTTTCAACTTTTGCACCTTCAATGGCTTCCAGTTCCTTTTTTTGCTTGTCCATGCGACGTCCGATTAATGCTCCTGTTCCGGAACCGATGGCTGTGCCGATGGCAGCACCGATGGCAGCACCTTTGCCTTTGCCGATAATGGCACCGATGCCTGCTCCGACAGCAGCACCGCTACCGCCTCCAATCATGGCTCCCTTTCCTGTATTGTTCATACTTGCACAACCCGTAAACAGGCACTCTGAAAATATGATGCTTCCTCCAAGCATACAGACTGTGATAAAATTTCTTACTTTCATTTTGCTTCGTAATTAGTTTCTAATAGATGTCTAACAATGCCAGACAGGCAAAAATAGCAATAATCTTTAAAACAACTGATTTTTTTTCTTCCAATTTTAGTACTTTTGTCAGTCATTAGTGACTTTCATACAAATAGAAATAATACAGTTATTTATGGCAGTATATTTTATCAGTGGCATCGATACGGATGCCGGAAAATCCATTGCGACAGGAGTGTTGGCTCGTACATTGTCAACCAAAGGACTGAAAGTAATTACCCAAAAGTTTATTCAGACCGGTTGTGTCGGTATCTCCGAAGATATTCTCAAACATCGTGAAATTATGGGTATTCCTCCGCAGGAAGTGGACAAGGACGGAACCACCTGTCCGTATGTAATGACTTATCCTGCTTCTCCGCATCTCGCTGCTGAGATTGACAAAGTGGATATTGATGTCAAAAGGATTCATCAGTCAACAGAAAAGTTGGCCTCGGAGTATGATGTGGTATTGTTGGAAGGGGCAGGAGGATTGTATGTGCCGGTCACTCGGGATTATCTGACCATCGACTATATCCGGGAATACGGACATCCGTTGATATTGGTCTCCTCTTCTAAGTTGGGCAGTATTAACCATACATTGATGAGTCTGGAATTGTGCCGTTTGCGCGGAATCAACGTCAGTCACGTCATTTACAATGATTTCCCGAACGACAGCGAATGGATAAAGAACGATTCTATTACAATTATAAGACAGTATATCGAACGTCATTTCCCGAATTGCCAACTGTTGGAATTGCCGGTCATTCAGAATGGCGAGTGGTGTGAATTACCCGGTTTATCCATTGAAAAATAGTTGAATCCCCATAGAAAAGAGCATGAAGAGAGTTGAATTGTTGTCTCCGGCGAAAGACCTGACGATAGGAATTGCTGCCATTAACAATGGTGCGGATGCAGTATATATCGGGGCGCCGGCATTCGGTGCACGCAAAGCTGCTTCCAACAGTCTGGTGGATATTGCACAGCTGGTGGAGTATGCCCACCGCTATTATTGTCGGGTATTTGTGACAATGAATACGGTGTTGTACGACAATGAACTGGAGGCTGCAGAGAAAATGATTCACGAGATCTACCGGATTGGTGTCGATGCCTTGATTGTTCAGGATATGGGTATTCTGCGTATGGATTTACCTCCGATATGTTTGCATGCCAGTACTCAGATGCACAATTACGATATCGAACGTATCAAGTTTATTGATAAAATGGGTTTTCAGCGTATTGTTCTGGCCCGTGAACTTTCGTTGGAGCAGATTCGTGAAGTGCGCCGTTCTGTCAAAGCCGAGCTGGAAGTATTTATCCATGGAGCTTTGTGTGTCAGCCTGAGCGGACAGTGCTACCTTTCCCAGTATATGTTCGGACGTTCTGCAAACCGGGGCGAATGCGCACAGCCTTGCAGAATGAAATGGTCTGTCCGTGACAATGTCGGCAGGCGGTTAGTAGACAATCGCTATATATTGTCTCTGAAAGATTTGAACCTATCTGCTTATATCAAAGATTTAGTGGATATCGGAGTAGATTCTTTTAAAATAGAAGGGCGTCTGAAGGATGAGAATTATGTGTCGAATGTAACTAAATATTACTCTTCGCTACTGGATGCACTTCCAGAAATAAAGCGCTCCGGTTCCGGTAAAGTGATTTCATCTTTCCATGCCGAACCGGAGAGAAGTTTCAATCGGGGGTACTCATCCTATTTTATGGTGAAGCGTGAACTCGGTCTCGTCAATGCAGATACACCCAAGTCCATGGGTAAACAAATTGGTGTGGTGCAGCAGGTGAGAGGCAATCGAATCCTGATTCAGTCGACAGAGAGCGTAAACAATGGAGACGGATTATGCTATTTGCAGAATGGAGAGCTGAAAGGAATCCGGGTGAATACTGTCGATGGGAATTGGCTTACCTGCAACGAGCGGGTAGAGGTAAAACCCGGTACAACTCTTTTCCGTAATTACGACCACCGGTTTGTCACCCAACTTGAGAAGGCTAAATCTGTGCGCAAGATTCGGATACGCATAGAGGTGAAGGTGCAGGATTCCCGTCTGCAACTGACCGCTTGTGATGAGGACGGTATGACAGCCAACCTTATATCCGACAGTATATTTGAAACAGCCTCCAATCCCCTACAGAAGGAACGTCTGCAGCAACAACTGATGAAGAGTGGAGACACCGAATATGTCTGTGAAGCTGTAGATTATTTGAGTGATGAGGTTCTATTTGTGCCGTCTGCCGCAGCCAACTTACTGCGCAGGGAGTTGCTGGAACAACTGACAGCTATCCGCGCCGAACGTCGTGAGTTGATGCTTCCCGGTAAAGAGGATTATACCGTAGCCTATCCATTGGAGTCGGATTGGCATCTGAATATAGTCAATCTAAAGGCGGCTGCCTTTTATCGTGACCACCAGGTTGAAACAGTGGCTACCGGTTTTGAAAAAAGCAAGACCGGTGGCGGTCGGGATCTGATGCATACCCGCTACTGTATTCTCCATGAATTAGGACGTTGTCGCAAGAAGAATAAAAATGCTGATTTGGAATTCCCATTGTGGCTTTATAACGATAAACACAGTTTCCGGCTCGACTTCGATTGTAAAGAATGTTTTATGAGAGTCTTAGAGAAAGAATAAAATTTTACTTTGTAAAATAAAGTTTTAAAAATACATACGATTCCGTAATTATCAGAGTATTCTGTGATAAAAAACTTTATAAAAATATCTTTTGGTCATACTGATTATTCCTTTGCAAATTATATTTTTGCGGACGGAATTAATTTGTAAACTAAAAGATATGTGTGGAATAGTAGGTTATTTAGGCAATAGAGACGCTTATGCGATTCTTGTAAAAGGGTTGCACAGATTGGAGTATCGCGGGTATGACAGTGCGGGAGTAGCCATGCTCTCCGGAAAAGGCGAACTCAATGTATATAAATCAAAAGGGAAAGTGGCAGACCTGGAGCGGTTTGCCCAATCGAAAGATATTTCCGGGACTGTGGGCATCGCTCACACCCGTTGGGCAACTCATGGAGAGCCCAATGATGTGAATGCCCATCCTCATTACTCTCCCTCCGGAGATCTGGCTTTGATTCACAATGGTATTATAGAAAACTACACTGTTATTCGTGCCGAACTGGAAAGCAGAGGATATCAGTTTCGTAGCAGTACAGACACGGAGGTGATAGTGTACCTCATTGAGTATATCATGAAGACCAATCACACCGACCTCTGTACAGCCGTTCAGTTGGCATTGCAACAGGTGGTCGGAGCTTATGCCATTGCAGTTATATCCAAGGATAATCCCGACCAGATTATTGCAGCCCGTAAGAGTAGCCCGCTGGTAGTAGGAATCGGGGATGACGAATTCTTTCTGGCATCTGATGCGACTCCGATAATCGAATATACAGATAAAGTCGTTTATCTGAACGATGAAGAGATAGCCATTATCCGTCGGGGAGAAGCACTGAAAGTGGTCAATCTGAATAATGTGGAGATTACACCGGAAGTAAAGAAACTGGCCATGAATCTCAGCCAATTGGAAAAGGGTGGGTATTCTCATTTCATGCTCAAGGAGATATACGAACAGCCACGTACCATTTTGAATTGCATTCGTGGGCGCATCAATGTTGAAGGTACAAATGTCGTTTTGTCCGGAGTGATAGACAATAAAGAAAAGTTTTTGAATGCCAGAAGAATTGTTATTGTAGCTTGTGGCACCTCCTGGCATGCGGCCTTGATAGGAGAGCATCTGATTGAGGACTTTTGCCGCATACCGGTGGAGGTGGAATATGCCTCGGAATTCCGCTACCGCAATCCGGTGATTCATCCGGATGATATTGTAATCGCTATTTCCCAATCGGGCGAAACGGCTGATACACTTGCAGCCGTAGAATTAGCCAAATCCAAAGGGGCATTTATCTACGGTATCTGTAACGCTGTGGGGTCATCTATTCCTCGGGCAACGGATTCAGGATCCTATATCCATGTGGGACCGGAAATAGGAGTGGCTTCCACCAAAGCCTTTACCGGTCAGGTGACAGTACTTTCCATGTTGGCTTTGACAATCGCACATCAGAAAGGCACTATTTCAGAAGAGGAATTTACCCGTCTGGTGAAAGAACTGCAGGTGATTCCGGAAAAGATAGAAGAGGTATTGAAGCGGGCAGAGGAGGTGAAGGAACTCTCCAAGATATTTACATACGCACACAACTTTATTTACCTGGGACGCGGTTATAACTATCCGGCAGCTCTGGAGGGAGCACTCAAATTGAAAGAAATATCCTACATCCATGCAGAAGGTTATCCAGCTGCCGAAATGAAACACGGTCCCATCGCTTTGATTGATGCCGAAATGCCGGTCGTAGCTATTGCAACTACCGACAGTATCTACGAAAAGACCATCAGTAACATACAGGAAATCAAGGCCCGTAAGGGGAGAGTCATAGCCATTGTGACCGAAGGAGATAAGGTGGTGCGCGAAATGGCTGACTATTGCATCGAAGTGCCGCAGGCTGCCGAACCGTTTACACCGATTCTGGCATCGATACCGCTGCAGTTGCTGGCTTACTACATTGCGGTCAACAAGGGTCGTGATGTCGACCAACCTCGTAATTTGGCAAAGTCCGTCACGGTAGAGTGACGGACCTCGGTTATTCTGTGATGACAGCTGTCTGTTTCCGTCCGTCCATATAGACTGTGACGGGTTCTTTGAAGCGGATGTGTTTGACGAACTCCGTTTCCTCCACAAGCTCCTGCCGTCGGATAATATCGTAATTGATAAATGAATTGTCCGAATCATAAGGAATGGCAAAGTAACCGACATTCATGGAGGTGACATTATGGAAGAAATGCGAGCCCAACGAAGCATCGAGAGGGAAATCTTTCAATCCCTGTTCCACGATAACTTTGGCTTTTGAAATGTCAGACCACAATACCGGAATACCGGTCAAACGGTCTCGGGTGCCCCAGCGTCCGGGACCGATTAGTATATAGGGGGTATCGTTGGCAGTCATCTTCTCGTTGAAATGTTTCACCTCTTCTGCCATCTGTTCTGTTTTCAGGTAATTGAACTTATCCGGATCGACATAGACAATATCCCGGATATTGGTCAACTTGCCGTTGCCCATACCTTTATTGGCCTTTAGTACGGCTTTGTCCATATCAATTTCTTCCGTATCAATGTCAAGGTTATATTCGTTCTTGATGAGCGGTTTAATCTGCAGGACGTAAAAAATCCATTCCCCGTTTTCGCGGTTGACAGCAAACTCCATTTCGACAGGCGACCCCATCGCTTGCGAAAAGATATCCAACAGCGTATCAAGGGTCGGAGCCAACGGGATATAATCAAACTGTAGAATATTCGGGAAATTGACAATACGTGCACCCATAACGTTAAAGTCATAGGTGATATTATCATTCATAAAGTCGTAAACAGAAGCGCAATACGTTAAATTGCCATCCTCTTCAATTGTCTTTAAATCGTATGCCCTGATGGCGGCATCCTCGCCGTCATTTTCCAGGTTATACTCCTTGTTTTTCAAATCAAGGGCATAAAAATACTTCTGAGAGTTGCGCATCATATCCTGGATAGAGGCCAATTGCAACTTCGGGTAACGGGGACAGAACCGGTAGGTCTTTTCGCCTCCCACAACGTAGGCTCCCAACCCTAAAGCAAGCACGGCAAACCCGTCCTCCGGCTTGATATAAGAGAAAGGATAGAAATTGTACGACTGTGCCACACCGCTGATATTGGGGTAGTATTTCCCGTCGTATTCATTGCCTACCACCTCCTGTATGATGACCGCCATCTTCTCTTCTTCAATCATACTGCCGATAGCCCGAAAATAGGCTCTGGAGCCTTCTGTGAAGATGGAAGAGAATACCAGCTTGATTGCTTTTTCTAATTCCATCGCCCTTCGCACTACATCCGCATCATTATTTGGAATCAGATAAGTGGAGTAAACCCCTGCAAAAGGTTGGCTGAGCGAGTCCTCAAACAGACCGGAAGAGCGCACTGCCAGCGGTTTTTTCATCACCTCTAGATAACTTCTCAATTTCTCCTTCAAGCAAGAAGTTAATTCAGCCTTTATAAATGCCTCTTTTATTTCCTCATAGCTCCTGTCGCTATAGGCTATTTCGCTCAGATTATTGTTGTCGATAAAATGGTCAAATTCATCCACACCGATAATGGCAGTCTTGGGAATAGCAATCGGAAGGTGTGGAATCAACTTCTTAAAGTCCACATTTTCAATAAAATTCGACAAAAATGCCATTCCTCGTCCCTTGCCGCCAAACGACCCTTTGCCGAGGCGTGAGATATAACGGTTGGAATCCACCAGTTTCGGATTGAAATTGATGATTCTTCCCTTGATTTTTTTCAATTCGGCACTTTCTATCGCCTGCACGACAAACTGTCTGATTTCCTCCGGAGTCTTAAAATCCTCCCAGTGGTAGCGGCGCAGGTGGCGAGCCAGCGTAATTTCGCGTCTTGCCATCAGCCAGGTCGAGATGCCATTGCGGACAGAGTGGTAGAGTAGCGACTCATCCGGAATACTTAACAACTTCTGCTTGA
>CAKVCR010000014.1 GCA_934725835.1 uncultured Odoribacter sp. | reverse complement strand
GTGATTTTGTCTGTTCTGGAGTCAATTCTACGATGTTTTCCTTATGACCGCTGGCTGCAGCTTGTTTGGTATTAACATCAGCATGTTTGAAAGTCTTTTTGAATAATTGGTAAATAAGCATAGATACAACCAAGGAGAAACATGCTACAGAGAATCCATAGTGGTAGGAGAGGGAGAGTTCATTGATATATTGATTTGCGAATGCTCCAAGATCTCCGTTGAATGATGCCGTTTGTGAGTTTGCAAAATTTGTCAAAGTTTCTAATGATTTGGCTGCCATGTCAGTGCCTTTTGTCAAATATTCGTGGCAAAGAGCTGGTATGTCTCCCTGATATTTGAACCCAGCCTGTCCCATGAAGTGTTCTGTAATCTTTGATGCTGCAGTCGGTGCGAATAATGAACCTACGTTAATGGCCATATAGAATAAACTAAATGCTGTGTCGCGTTTGTCTTAGTACTTCGGATCGTCATACAGGTTACCAACCATTACTTGAAGGTTTCCTTTGAATAGACCTGTTCCTAGAGCAATTAAGAAAAGCGCTCCAAACATAGTACCAATGCCGAACGCATCATTGCCACTAGGAATAGCAAGAAAAGTATAACCAGCAAACATAACAACGATACCTGCTGTAACCATTTTACCATAACCGAATTTGTCAGCAAGGATACCGCCTAATACAGGTAAGAAATACACCAATGCTAAGAAGCCGGCAAAGATGTTGGAGGTGGCTATTGAACTAAAGCCGAATTTTGCTTGCAAAAATAGAGTAAAAATTGCGAGCATCGTGTAATACCCAAAGCGCTCACCTGTATTTGCAAGCGCTAGAGCATACAATCCTTTAGGTTGATTTTGAAACATAATTTTGATTTTTAATGTATAAAAAATTAATCAAAAAATATCCGGGTGTATCTATACCCGGATATTCTTTGTGGTTTTAGAGTTTTTTATTTAGTGACTTTTTCTAGCCATTTAACCATACCAAGCATTACACCCATAGATACAAGGCATACAGCAAGAAATACAGTCCAACATTGCCAAATAGGCCATGCGTTATACATAAGGGGACCAATCCACAATAATAAGTTACCGATAGCAGTTGCTGCTAACCATAGGCCTTGGCACAGTCCTAACATACTTTTGGGAGCAACTTTAGACACGAATGACAGACCGAGTGGCGAAATGAATAATTCTGCTACAGTCAAAAAGAAATAGGTTGCAATTAGAACCCACCAGTGTGCTTTGGCAGCCATTTGTTCTGCTATGGGCAAGCTCTTGAATGTTTCAGCAGAAGGATATCCTTTTAATATTGAAAAAATAGCAAGGAATAGGAATGCTAATCCAGCAATGAACATACCGATAGCAATTTTGCGGGGAGTGCTGATTTCTTTGCCACGTCTCGCAAGCATGCCAAAGATAGCCATAATAATTGGGGTCAAAATAATTACGAAAAATGGATTGATAGCCTGCCATACTTCAGGAGCAACAGCTGAAGAATCAACAAAGTCTCGAGCGAAAAAGGAAAGAGACATACCATTTTGGTGGAATGAAAACCAAAAGAAGATAACGATACCCAATACAGCGAATAATGCATACATGCGCTGTTTGATTTCTTTTGCCATTGCAGCTTTTTCTTCTGCTGTGTAGTTTACGCTTTGTGCTGCAACTTTCTTTGCAGGAGTTGGAAATGTTTTCTGGGATGCAAAGAAGATTGCTAGAGAAATGAGCATGGCAACGACAGAAGCAATGAAAGAGTAGTGTATTCCTTCATTAAAGAATTGCAGATATTGACCACATGATACAGTCAGGTCGTTGATGCTTCCTCCGGCAGATGTCATGAGTTCTTTCAGATTGGCAAGTGCCTCTGGAGCCATTGCGGCAGCATTTTCAATGTATTCATGACAAAGGGCTGGAAGTTGAGCATTGTATGCCAATCCGTTTGCTCCTAACCACCATTCACGTAACAATGGTGCAATAAAGGGTGCAATCAAACCGCCAACGTTGATAAATACGTAGAAAATTTGGAATCCTGAATCACGTTTATCTTTTGCTATTTTGAGGGCTTCTGTACCTTTTTTAGCAGCATCTGCTTCAAAGTTGTCATACATTTGACCTACGATAGCCTGTAAATTACCTTTGAATAAACCGTTACCAAAAGCAATCATGAACAAAGCAACACATGTGAGAGTCAGCAACCATGTTGTGTTCGCTGCTGTGGCAAGAATAGGGATAGAGAGGATAATATATCCTGCTGCCATGACGACTAAACCTGTCTTAATAGTACCTTTGTAATTTTGAGTGCGGTCTGCAATAAGACCTCCCACTAGGCTTAAAATGTAGATACCGGCATAAAAAAATGAGTAGATAGTGCCACTGGCAGCTTCACTTAAACCAAATTTTGAACATAGGAACAATACCAATACGGCATTCATGATATAGTAGCCGAAACGTTCTCCCATGTTACTCAGAGCTGCTGTGAGCAGACCCTTAGGATGATTTTTAAACATAGATTAATTATTTAAGTTAATATTGACTTCACAACAGACGCAAATGTAATTAAAATTCCTTACTTTTAGAGGGTGAAAACGATTGAGTTCTTGTTATGGAAAAGTTAAATAAAATTTTTCGAACTGCGGATGTCTCTCTGATTGATGGTTATACTATTGATTATGAGAAAATAAGTTCGATTGAATTGATGGAAAGAGCGGCTCAAATTTGGACTGATTTTTTTATCGAAAATATGAAATTTAATGTGCCTGTGGTGATTATTGCAGGTAGGGGTAATAATGGAGGAGATGGTTATGCTATTGCTAGAATGTTGTATGTGAGAGGCCTGGATGTCGAAGTCATTTGTTTACCCTCTGAATATGGTTTTAGTAAAGATTGTGAGAGAAATCGTGAATTGTGGCAAAAAATTGGAGGAAATACGACACTTGTTGAAAAGCCTAAGCAGTGGAATCCGCATAGGGAAGCTGTATTGATTGATGCACTTTTCGGTTCTGGTTTAAATCGCCCGCTGAAAGGAGTAATTGCAGAGATGGTTCAGCG
Source organism: uncultured Odoribacter sp. (assembly GCA_934725835.1). Taxonomy (GTDB): domain Bacteria; phylum Bacteroidota; class Bacteroidia; order Bacteroidales; family Marinifilaceae; genus Odoribacter. Next base: position 17,332 of record CAKVCR010000014.1, on the reverse strand, counting down.
ATTGAATGATTTACCCAATGTTGTATATGCAGTTGATATTCCTTCAGGATTGATGGGAGAGGATAATTCGGACAATGACCCAACTTCTATAGTTAGGGCCAATTATACTTACACATTTCAATTTCCTAAATTGTCATTTTTATTGCCAGCTAATGCACCATATGTCGGAGAATGGACTGTTTTAGATATAAATTTAAATACAGAGATTGTTGAACCGTTGGGGGTGTGTACGTTTCTGCATGAGGTGCAAGAATTATTACCTCCTCCTGAAAAGTTTGCACATAAAGGAGTTAATGGAAGAGGTCTGCTTATTGCTGGAAGTTATGGAATGATGGGTGCTGCTGTTCTTGCTGCGAATGGTGCTTTACACTCAGGTATTGGGTTGTTGCATTGTCATATTCCTGCGGATTGTGTGAATATTGTACAAGTGGCTACTCCCGAAGCTGTGTTGGATATAGATGTTTCTGATCGATATTGTTCTTGTATTAACAAATTGGAAGGGTATAATGCTGTTGCTGTTGGTCCGGGGTTGGGGCTGCATGATAAAACGGTTGAAGGGGTGAAAAGACTATTGCAAGAGTGGAGGGGTCCAACGATTATTGATGCAGATGCTTTGAATATTATAGCAAGACATCCTGAATTACTGGTATATTTGCATGAGCGGTGTTTATTGACACCGCATATAAAAGAATTTGAGCGATTAGTAGGAAAATGTGCTAATGATTTTGTTAGATTAAATAAATTAATCATTTTTGCAAAGCAATATAAGGTGTACCTTATATTAAAGGGTGCTTATTCTGTGGTGGCAACCCCTGAAGGGAAAGTTTTCTTTAATATGAGTGGTAATCCTGGTATGGCGAAGGGTGGATGTGGGGATGTACTGACAGGAATATTGCTCGCTTTAGCAGCTAATGGCTTGAAATTGTTGGATGTTGCGAGAATTGGGGCATTTGTTCATGGTTTGGCTGCAGATATTTTAGTGGAAGAGTATGGCTTTCGGGGTATTACTTCTGGAATGTTGGCTAGAGAATTGGGGCGAGCGTGGAAAAGAATAGAAAAAAAGGTAAATTAGATAGAATATGAAAAAAGTATTGGTTCTGTTAGTTGTGAATGTGCTTGTTTTACAGATATTTGCGCAGAAAAAGAAAGATGTATCAACGGCTGTTAATGTAAATTATTGTTTACCTAAAGTGGTATATAAACTAGAGGTGACAATGGATTGTATTCACTATATACCAGGACCTTATTGGAAGTATGCAGAAAAAGAATTGAGCCTTACTCCTAAAATTGTAGAAACCACAGAATGTTGGAAAATTACAGATATTCAAGTATCTCCTCAATTTTTACCCGATGAAAAGGCAATGTATTCGGTTGCTGCCTCAACTAATTATTTGCCGGTGTCGTTGACTTTGAGTGCAGAAGGTTTTTTAGCTGGAATTGCTGGAGGAAATGGAGAAGTTGTAGGAAATTATGATATGATGAAATATCATAATGCAGACATAAAAGACACTGAGGTGATAGATATTATAAAATTAAATACCTATAATCATTTAAAAGAGGTATTGGATACAAACTATACTTTTCAAGAGGTGGATGGAGAGATGAAAAAAATTTGGGATCCAATAATTCGTTACACCTGTAAAACAGAGAATGATAACGTAAAAGAAGCTGTCAGTGAAATTTTTCGTATCAGATCTGAGCGTGTACGTTTGCTGAATGCAGATAATAATGTACCTGATGGCAAGTCTTTGGAAATCATTCTTAAGGAATACGATCGAATGGAAAAGAATTATTTGAGTCTGTTTATGGGAAAAAAAATAGTTAATCAGGTAAAAAAAATTATATATTGTACTCCGATGAAAGCAGATGAACCTGTGTTAGCATTCCGTTTTTCAGATAAGGATGGAATCACAGATTCTAAGAATGTTTCAGCTGCTGCCTATTTTCTGCAGGTAAGTAATATTGCGATACCGACTTCTATGCCAGTTGATGGAGAGGCCGATGCAGTAGGAGTATTTTATCGTGTTCCAGCCATAGGAGAGTTGCAATTATTATTCGGTAAAGAAGTGTTGATAAGGATGAAAACTATAGTTCCTCAGTTAGGTGAGATAAAGCGTTTCCCGTTGGACGTTATTAGTAATGAAGGTTTGTCTTTGGAATTTTATCCGCAATATGGTTCGCTGAAAAGTGTAAAGAAAAGTAGATAGTATTATATGTTTGGAGCAGTTTGGTGGAAAAATATGTACACGCGCTTTTTGAGTTGGCGTGTGCGATATATCAAGGAGAAGAATTTTATAATTATCCTTAGTTTACTGGTCGGTATTGTCACCGGTCTTGCGGGAGTGCTTTTGAAAAATTCGGTCCATTTTACACACCAGTTTTTTACAGAACGTCTTCAAATAGATAGTGGTAGCCTTTTGTTCTTCGTATATCCATTTATTGGTATATTGTTGACTTCTTTATTCGTGAAGTATTTTGTGAGGGAAGATATCAGCCATGGGGTGACAAAGGTGTTGTATGCAATTTCTAGACAGAATAGTATGATTAAGTCGCATAACAATTACTCATCAATGATTGCTAGTACGATTACGATAGGTTTTGGTGGATCTGTAGGAACAGAGGCGACTATTGTTTTGACTGGGGCTTCCATTGGTTCAAATTTAGCTCGTTTTTTCAAAATGAACTATAAAGTGATGACTTTGATGATTGGTTGTGGGGCTGCGGGAGCAATTGCCGGTATTTTCAAAGCACCGATTGCAGGTATTGTGTTTACGATGGAAGTATTGATGCTTGATTTGACGATGACCTTTCTAATCCCGTTGATGATTTCAGCTATTTCTTCTTATGTGGTTGTCTATTTTTTGATGGGTGAGGGAGTCGTTTTAGAATTTGCGGTACAATCTCATTTTGCTTTGGCAAATGTGCCTTACTATATATTGTTAGGTATGATGTGTGGATTGGTTTCTGTTTATTTTATACGTATGAATTTACGTATTGAGAAGTGGATTACAGGATTTAAAAATAATTTCAAACGTATACTTATTGGAGGTGCTTTATTAGGTTTGTTAATTTATGTGTTTCCTCCGTTATATGGTGAAGGTTATACTTCTTTGTCAGCACTTTTAAATAATAATGGAGATGCATTGTTGAACAATACTTATTTTTTTGATTTTCGTGCACATTGGTATGTCATCGTTTTTTATGTTGTTGCTTTAATTTTCATAAAAGTGGTTGCAACAGCTTTGACAAATGGCAGTGGAGGTGTTGGTGGAGTATTTGCTCCAAGTTTATTTACAGGAGGTGTCACTGGTTATTTGATAGCGACATTGATAAATATGACAGGTATAGTGCATGTACCGGTTAGTTATTTTGTATTGGCAGGAATGGCCGGTGTGATGTCTGGTGTGATGAATTCTCCTTTGACAGCTATGTTTCTAATTGCTGAGATTACAGGGGGATATAGTTTATTGGTTCCATTGATGATTACTTCTGTGACTGCTCATTTGACAGGACGAGGAATGGAACCTTATTCTATTTATGCACGTCGATTGGCTATGAAAGGAGATTTAATTACCCATAACAAAGATAAGGCTGTCCTTACTCTTATGAAGTTGAGTAAAGTGATAGAAACTGATTTACAAACTGTTCCTGTTGATGCAACTTTGGGAGATTTGGTAAAACGAGTGTCCCGTTCAAGTCGCAATATTTTCCCTGTGGTGAATGGTAATGATGCCTTGTTAGGTATTGTATTGTTAGATGATATACGCAAGGTAATGTTTAATCAGGATTTATATGACAAAACTTTTGTTCGTGATTTTATGACTACACCACCTACAATTGTTGATGTAACAGATTCGATGGATTTGGTGATGAAAAAATTTGAAGATACAAAGGCATGGAATTTACCAGTGATAGAAGATGGACGTTACATAGGTTTTGTTTCTAAGGCAAAAATATTCAATACCTATCGAAGAGTATTACAGCATTTCTCGGATGAATAGAATTTTAAGAGAAATAGTATGAAGGAGGACGTAAATAATGAGAGATTGGGTGTACGGTCAGGTTTGATTTCAATAATACTAAACCTTTTGCTTTTTGGTTTAAAGTATTATGCAGGTATTGTATCGGCTTCTGTTGCTTTGGTCGCAGATGCATGGCATACTCTTTCTGATTCACTGACATCCATAGTACTTATAGTCGGCATTAAATTATCAGCGCAAAAACCAGATAAAGAACATCCATTCGGACATGGGCGTTGGGAACAGATTTCTGCTTTGGCAATAGCACTGGTATTAGTATTTGTTGGAATAGAATTTGTTCAAGACGGTATTGATAAGCTTCAACATCGAGAAACTGCCTCTTTTGGTTGGTTAGCCTATGCTGTGACCATTGTGTCCATTATAGTGAAAGAAAGCATGGCTCGTTATTCTTTTTATGTAGCCAAGAAAATAGATAGTTCTTCTGTTAAAGCGGATGGTTGGCATCATCGAAGTGATGCTCTTTCATCTGTCGTTGTCTTGGCTGGATTACTTTTAAGTAACTACTGTTGGTGGATAGATGGAGCGTTGGGAATTATTGTATCCATTATGTTGTTTTATGTTTCATATGGAATTATTCGTGAAGCCGTAAATATTATTTTAGGAGAAGAACCTTCTGAGGAAATGATTACTCAGATTAAAGAAGTGGTAAGAGAGCAGGTGGGGGAAGATGCACAGCCTCATCATTTTCATATTCATCACTATGGAAATCATTCGGAATTTACGATGCATGTAAAAGTAGATGGTAATATGACTGTTAGAGAAGCACATGAACGAGCAACTCGTGTAGAAAGTTGTTTAAAAAGAGATATGAATCTAGATGCAACAATACACATTGAACCCATACCCAGGTAACCTTTTTAAGATATTTATTGTTATAGGGGTAAAATTATTTGTTTCTTACTTGTTTATTTCATGAAAAGTCATATTTTTGCGAGACTTTTGAGAAACGTTAAAAATTTATATAATTATGTATTGGACACTGGAACTTGCTTCAAAATTGGAAGATGCACCATGGCCTGCATCTAAGGATGAGTTAATTGACTATGCTATCCGTTCAGGAGCGCCAATGGAGGTTATTGAAAATCTTCAAGATATTGAAGATGATGAGGAAATTTTTGAAAGCATAGAAGACATTTGGCCTGATTATCCAAGTAAGGATGATTTCTTCTTCAATGAGGATGAATATTAAAAGAACTAAGCGACCATTATTTAAAGGTCGCTTTTTGTTTCGTTAATCTCTTTATAGAAGAGTTGATTATTTCTGAAATAGATTTCATATTTCTTTCCTTTAACGGTATTGAAGGATAGTTTTTTGTTTGCATATACCAAGGAGCACGGAGCGCCTGATTTTGAGAGAATGGTAGCATTTTCTAGTGTATTGTTTTTCCATTGGATGCTGACTTCAAAATTTCCTCTCGCACATAATCCTTGGATAGAACCTGCAGCCCATTGGTCTGGCAGAGCAGGAAGCAAATGAATGAAACTCATGTGACTTTGCATCAGCATTTCAGTAATTCCTGCTGTGCCGCCAAAGTTACCATCTATTTGAAAGGGTGGATGTGTATCCCATAGGTTGTCCAATGTACTATTTTTTAAAAGATTGGAGAAAAGTGTATATGCACGGTTGCCATCATGTAGACGTGCCCATTGATTTAATTTCCATCCCATACTCCAACCAGTTGCTCCGTCTCCACGGTGATTGAGTACCACTTTTGCAGCATCTGCTAATATTGGTGTTGTTATGGGTGAGATTGTATGACCGGGATGTAAACCAAAAAGATGATTCACGTGGCGATGTTGATTGTTGGGGTTATCAATATCTTCGGACCATTCCATTAGTTGTCCATAATGCCCTATCTGATAAGGGACGAGATTCTTCAGAATATCCTCCCATTGACGGCGTTCTTTGGCATCGATTTTCAATACTTTACTTGCTGAAATAGCATCTTCTAATATTTCGCGAATGACTGCGTGTGCAAAAGTAGCCCCTTTGTCAATGGGACCATGTTCTGGAGAGGTAGAAGGAGCTGCTGTATAGCTACCGTCTGAACGATGCCAAAGATAGTCTGTTGCAAAGTGGGCACTACTTTTTATCAGGTCATAGCCAATATCTTTTAAAAAGCGTTTGTCGCGTGTATAATCATAATATTCCCAAATGTGAGTTGCCAACCATGGACCGGACATTGGACTAAAGTTCCATGACATGTCTTCACTTGCAAGGGGAGTGGTGAAGCCAAATATATTACCGGAAACAGAAGTTGTCCATCCCCGTGCACCAAAGTATGACTGTGCTGTTTTCTCTCCTGGTTTAGCAAGCATTCGTATAAAGTCTATTAAAGGCTCCATGCATTCGTATAAATTTGTTTGACAAGCTGGCCAGTAATTCATTTGAAGATTGATATTATTGTGATAATCAATGCGCCAAGGACCGTCTACATTATTATGCCATATTCCTTGTAAATTAGCAGGTAAATTACCAGGACGGGAGCAGGAAATTAGTAAGTATCGTCCGAATTGGTAATACAATTCCTCTAATTGAAAATCTTTTTCTCCATTTCTATATCTTGTTAGACGTTGGTTAATAGGTAAATTGTCAGTTGTTGGTATTGATGGATTCAATTGGATACTTACACGTTTGAATAGACTACTATAATCTTTATAATGTGTCTGAAATAGTGCTTCATAGCTGATGAGCAATGCTTGTTGCATCCATTTAAGTGTCGTTTCTTCCGGATTGATACCAACATATGTCAAAGGATTTTTGAAATCCGGATTGAAGTTAATTCTATAGTCTGTGTCTGCTGTAATCAGAAATACTACTTCATCTGCATTTTTAATGGTTAGCTTACCGTCTTTATTGGAAAGGCTACCACCATTATTGATTGCATGAATGCGCACAGCAAACTTCATTTGGTTATTATCTAAATGTCCGGTATATTTTAATCCATTTCTCCCTGAGGATGTGATTTCACCGGTAGCTATAGGGGTTGGTGCATAGCTGAATACTAGATTTTGTTTTCCTGGACAATCAGCTTTGAATCGGATAATCATCACATTGTGAGGATAAGATATAAAATAGTCTCGTTGGTAGTAGATGTCATTTTTATTAAATTGTACGGTGGCTAATGCTGAATCAAGTGAGAGTCTGCGTTTGTAATTACTTATTCCGGTGGTATTGAGATCAGTCTCTATGTAAAATTCTCCCATAGTAGTAAAATTACCGAAACGAAATGGCTGTTCGCCATATGATTCGTAGGCTACGGTACTATTGAAATTTTGGCGGGTGAGAGTGGCTGCCTTTTCCATATTTCCTTCGGTAAATGCTTGACGGATTTCAGCGAGAAGGTGGGCAGATGATTTATTCACATTCCAATAATAGTCGGCTCCTCCTGCAGTGTTTGGACCTCCACGCCAGAGTGATTTTTCGTTGAATGTAATGCGCTCTTCTTCAATGCATCCAAGTATATTAGCTCCTAAATTTCCATTACCTATTGGTAGGGATTGTGATTCCCAGCTAGCATCAGGATTATAAGGAGTGTCGCCTGCGGAAATAGGTTTGTTTTTTCCTTTCCATAAATCTGGACATCCATTATACCAGATTGCTTTTCCTGACATAGTAGTAGGAGTATCAAACCAATACGAGAGTGAGCGGGGAGATATAGTATCAGTTTTGCCTTGAGCGGAAAATATTATAAATAGTATGATAAAAGTTAGTAATGTTTTTTTTATCATGGGTATATGTCAATACAATAAACGTTTGGGTATAAATGAAAAAAGGAGCGACTCATAGTCTGAATTGCTCCCATATCCTTCATTAGATGCAAAATTCAATTATCCATTGATTTCATCTAAGATTTCCTGAATGCGTTCCTGGCAACCTCCGCAACCAGTCCCTGCATTAGTTTCTTCTCCAACTTCTTCTACAGTTTTCAATCCTTTTTCTCTGATTGCTTTTTCAATTTCCTCGCGGCTTACATCAAAACAATGGCATATAATCTCGCTCATAGTACTTTGGTTTTGTAATTAATAATACATCTTTAATTCTACGGCTTAAATATATGTGTTTTTTTAATACCAGGTTTATAATTCAATCATATATTTTATTTCAAACTATTGTAGAATACTTTCCACAAATTGTCTTCTAGGGGCGGTTTTGCTGTAATGGTTATCATTTCTTGGCTTACTGGATGTTTAAAGCTGATTGAACGGGCATGAAGACAGATTCCACCATTCTCATTTGAACGTGGAAAGCCATATTTCAAGTCACCTTTAATTGGACACCCAATTTTTGCTAGCTGACAACGTATTTGGTGGTGACGTCCTGTGTATAATTTTACTTCCAGCAAATAATATCTCTGCGAGCTGCCCAGTAATTTATACTCCAATTTGGCTTCTTTACTGCCATTTTTGGGTTGGTTGTACGCATGCGATTTATTTTTGTCTGTATCGCGTACCAAATAGTGTGTTAGTATAGCATGGTCTTCTTCGGGGAGGTTTCCTACAATAGCCCAATAGATTTTGGAGATTTCCTTTTCGTGTTCTTGGAACATTTTGTTCAGGCGGGTAAGCGCTTTACTTGTACGTGCAAATATAACAACACCACTCACCGGACGATCTACCCGGTGTGGAATACCCAAAAAGACATCTCCCGGTTTATTGTACTTATTTTTGATATACGCTTTTACCTCTTCGCTTAAAGGAGTATCTCCGGTTTTGTCTGCCTGAACAATGTCAGAAATTTTTTTATTGACAGCTATAATGTGATTGTCTTCGTATAAAACTTCTAGCATAAGCCTAAAACAAGATATTAATATTGTTCTCTTTCATTGGGGAAGTCTCCGCTTTTAACGTCTGCAATATAGTTACCGACAGCGCCGGTTATTTCTGCAAATAAATTATGGTAGCGGCGAAGGAAGCGTGGCGAAAATTCCTGATTAATGCCCAGCATATCATGAATGACTAGTACTTGACCATCTACGCCACCGCCAGCACCGATGCCAATAATTGGAATGCTCACCTCTTTAGCAACACGTTCAGCCAAAGCAGCCGGCACTTTTTCTATGACAATAGCAAAACATCCGGCCTCTTCCAACAAGTGTGCATCATGAACTAATTTTTCTGCTTCATCAGTGCTTTTTGCACGAATGGCATATGTTCCGAATTTATGAATGCTCTGCGGGGTTAATCCAAGATGTCCCATCACTGGAATACCGGCAGATAGAATACGTTGTATAGATTCTAAGACTTCTTCACCACCCTCCAATTTTACAGCGTCTGCAGCTGTCTCTTTCATGATACGGATGGCAGAATTTAATGCTTCCTTGCTATTGCCTTGGTAACTTCCAAAAGGCATATCAACAACGACTAACGCACGTTTCACACCTTTAACTACTGATGCTCCATGATAAATCATCTGATCGAGGGTGATGGGTAGTGTTGTTTCGTTTCCAGCCATAACATTAGAGGCTGAATCTCCTACTAAAATGACATCTATTCCTGCCTGATCTACGATGCGAGCCATAGAATAGTCATATGATGTTAGCATACTGATTTTTTCACCTTTCAGTTTCATCTCTGACAAAACATGTGTGGTGACCACCTTTACTGCTGATTGTGTTGACATGATTTATTTAAATGTTCCAATAATTGTTTGTGAACCTATAGTTTTTTGTCCTAATTCAACTGTTATTTTAGTATCCAAGGGAAGAAACAGGTCTACTCGCGAGCCGAACTTGATAAAGCCGGCATGTTGGTCTTGGCGAGCTTGTCCTCCGATTGGTGTATATGATACGATGCGTTTTGCCATTGCTCCTGCTATCTGACGCATCAGTATAGTCTCTCCACTGTTACATTCTATGACGATGGTTGTACGTTCATTTTCAACCGATGATTTGGGGAGATAAGCTGCAGAGAATTTCCCTTTGTGATATTTGAAAAAACGAACAATGCCGTTGACAGGAAACCAATTGATATGAACATTGAATATGTTCATGAAGATAGACACTTGTAAACGCTTTCCGTGAAAATACTCTGGTTCTTCGGTTTCTTCAATAACGACAATTTTGCCGTCTGCCGGAGCCAGAATCGTATTATCGTCCTGTATAATTATGCGATTAGGAAAACGGAAAAAGTTTATAATTAAAAAGTAGAATATAGAACTGACAATCAGTATTGAATAATTTGCAACTGTATTGTGTATGAAAGAGAATTGCAGAATATTTAAAAGAATATATACAAATCCTACTTTCAACAGCAATTTATAGCCGGCCTTGTGTATTGTCATGATTACTATTTTAGTGTTTATTTTATGGCTGCAAAGGTATGAATATTTTCATTGAAACAGAAACTGAATATTGAAAATTACCATCTCGCTGCAAAGACCAGATATATGAAAATTGCCGGAATCGCAAATAGTATGGAATCCAGACGGTCTAATACGCCACCATGTCCTGGCATGATGTTTCCTGAATCTTTGATTTCAATACACCTTTTGAACATTGATTCAACTAAATCTCCGAAGTTACCGAATACAACGACTATTGTTGAAATTACAGCTGCATCAACAACGGTTATTCCATCAATATAAGGTGCTACAATCAGACCTGCCATAATGGTGGACAGACCTCCGCCAATGGCTCCTTCCCATGATTTTTTGGGTGATATGCGGGGAAACAGTTTGTGTTTACCGAATCTTGAACCGAAAAGATAAGCAAACGTATCATTAAACCACACCAATAGGAATGGAAAATAAATGATATCCGGTTGCCACATGTCGTTACACAAGTACGGGAAGTAGATTAAAAGCGTGAAAGGAAGAGAAAAATAAATCAGCACATAGATACTGAATGCCAAATTCTGGAAGGCATGAGAATCTTTACGGTAAAGTTCTAAAATCCCTATAATAAGGGCTGCCAGCATGAAAAACAGATATCCGTCAATATATCCGATATAGTTATGTAAGAAACCTGCTGTAAATAATAGACTTCCGGCAATCAGACACATCGGACGGTTTATCTTGATATGGGCGATTGCAGCCATGTGTCCGAATTCCAATATGCCGATAATATTGATGATAAAAAAGAGGGCAAAAAAGCAAAGAGGATGTATGAAAATACATGCCGTCAGGATTACCACAAACAACAATCCGCTGATTGCCCGTTTTATAAAGTTACTCACAGTGTGTCGATTTTAAGATTTCTATTGCCTTCGTTTCGTCGTATTTATTTATCATGACTTTAACTGTACCGAATTTGCATGATGAATCCTGTTGATTTAAAATAACAGCTTCTATGCCATTGGTCTCAAGCATATCTTTCACAATCTGTGCCTGATAGGGAAGGCATGTTTCAAAAATGGTACACCAATCATTCATGACAAAAGTTCTCTTAATTGTTATCCGTTGTAGTTTCGCTCTTTACATCTTGCGAACCATCCTGTTCTTCAATGGTTTTAGCGTCTTCATCCTCTTCTTTCCAAGGACGTTTGCCCAAGATTCTTTCCAGGTCGTCACTGAAAATAACCTCTCTTTCCAACAGCAATTCAGCTACTTGTCTGTGCTGCTCCTGGTGTGTCCTGAGCAATTCTTTTGCTCTGGAATAAGAGGTTTCAATTAAATTCTTCACTTCCGCATCAATCAGTTCTGCCGTCTTTTCTGAATATGGCTTGGTGAAACTGAAATCAGTTTGTCCGGTAGAATCGTAATAACAAAGATTACCTACTTTATCGCTCATTCCGAAAATAGTCACCATTGCATAGGCTTGTTTGGTTGCTCTTTCCAAATCGTTTTGCGCACCGGTGGACACTTGGTTGAATGTCAATTCTTCGGCTGCCCGACCACCTAACACAGAACACATCTGGTCAAGCAACTGTTCCTTAGTAGTAATCTGGCGTTCCTGTGGCAGATACCAGGCTGCGCCCAAAGCTTTCCCACGCGGAACGATAGTCACTTTTAACAGTGGATGAGCATGCTCCAATAGCCAGGAAACAGTGGCATGACCGGCTTCATGATAGGCGATAGCCTTCTTTTCCGTTGCTTTGATTACCTTGCTACGGTTTTCCAGACCACCCACAATACGGTCGATAGCATCCAGAAAATCTTGTTTTTCTACTTGGTTTTTATCTTTACGTGCAGCAATCAAGGCTGCCTCATTGGCAACATTGGCAATGTCAGCACCTGAAAATCCGGGTGTCTGTTTCGCCAAGAACGAAACATCTACATCTCCGCTTAATTTCAACGGTTTTAGATGCACCTTGAAAATAGCTTCACGGTCTTTCAATTCAGGAAGGTCTACATAAATCTGTCTGTCAAATCGTCCGGCGCGCATCAAAGCACTGTCCAAAATGTCTGCTCTGTTGGTGGCTGCCAAGATGATCACTCCCGAATTAGTCCCGAATCCGTCCATTTCAGTCAGCAGCTGGTTCAGAGTATTCTCTCGTTCGTCATTCGAACCCATATTGGGGTTCTTGCCTCTGGCACGTCCGATAGCATCAATCTCGTCGATAAAGATGATACATGGAGCTTTTTCTTTTGCCTGCTTAAACAAATCACGTACACGTGAAGCACCGACACCGACGAACATTTCTACAAAGTCAGAACCGGACATAGAGAAAAACGGTACGTTTGCTTCTCCTGCCATAGCTTTCGCCATCAATGTCTTTCCGGTTCCCGGAGGACCCACTAACAGTGCTCCTTTGGGAATTTTACCTCCCAACTTGGTATATTTGTCCGGGCTTTTCAGGAAGGATACAATTTCTTCCACTTCCTGCTTTGCTTCAGCCAATCCGGCAACGTCTTTGAAAGTCACTTTGATATTAGTGTCTTTGTCAAAGAGCTTTGCTTGCGACTTACCTACATTGAACACTCCTCCGGGACCACCCATGTTTTTGCTCATGCGGCGGAAGAAGAACATCCAGATGAACACCAATAGTAGGATAGGGAAGATGTATGAAAAAATATTACCCCAACCGTCATATTCGGTATCGTAATCCAACACCACATTGCTTGCTGCCGGAGTTTCCTCTTGTGTTTTTTTAAAGTCCTCTACAAAAACATCCTGAGGTCCGGTCATGAAATAGAACTGTGGACCAGGACTGGAATTCTTGAAGCCGTTAGCTTTCAATTTGGAATAATTCTCAATTTTGTCCGGTTTGATATAGACATTTGCTTGCCCTTTATTGGTGATAAGCTTGATTTCTTCTACATCACCGTTACTCATCATTTTATTTTGAACTTCCTGCCAGGTTGTCCGCACCGGAGTGGACTGGCCTCCCATAAATTGGAATCCGATAATGGCAAGTGCCAATATAAGATACAGCCAGTAACCGTTGAATTTAGGTGTTTTGATAGGTTTCCCATTGCCGACAGGGGGAAAGTTGAATCCTCCGTCTTTGTTGTTTTGTTTGTTCTCTGCCATATAATATATTTCGATATATCTAAAAATTATTACTCTTCTGTTTCCGGAATTCTTTCGATGATGCCGTCACCCCAAAAATCCTCCAATTGGTAAAAGTCTCTCATCTCTTTATCAAAGATGTGAACCACAACATCTCCATAATCCACCACCACCCATTGCGCAGCATTCATTCCTTCAGTATGGAATGGTGATTCATGTAGCTCTTCTTTTACCTTTTCCTCCACGGCATCAGCCAAACTCGCAATATGCGTGCCAGAAGTTCCGTGGCATATTACAAAAAAACTGCAGAAACAGTTTTCTATTTTCCTCAAATCAATTTTCACAATCTCATGCGCTTTGTTATCTTCAAGCGCTTCAATCACTTTGTCAACTATATTTTCAGTTTCCAGCATTTTCACCAATAAACAGTTTCAAGGGACAAATATACATATATTTCTACTTTTACATCGTTTTATAGCGATTCTTTTATAGTTTTGCATATGTCAAAATGACAAAAGAAAATAATTGTAGCATGAAAACATATCAGATACCTATGGTGCCGGGACCCACGTCAGTGTCTCACGAAGTATTGGAAGCCGGATTGATAAACTACGGCTCTGCCGATATAGAAAAGGATTATATTGAATTGTATGCTGAAACCTCCCGGATGTTAGGGGAGATTATGCAAACAAAAAATCAGGTGGTTATCCAGACAGGGGAAGGCATGCTGGCTTTATGGAGCGCCTTGAAAAGCTGCCTGTTGCCGGGAGACAAAGTATTGGCTCTCTCTACCGGTTTGTTTGGATACGGCATGGGGCAGATGGCCGAATCTATCGGTTGTGAGGTTCATACGATTGGCTTCGGTTTTGATGAAACATTTACAGATTTTGACTTGATAGAAAAAGCCATTCGTGAATTTCAACCCAAGATGATTACGATGGTGCAGAATGAAACCCCCAGTGGCACGATGAACCCGGTGGCGGAAATAGGATTGTTGAAAGAAAAATATGGAGTTCCCTTGTTGTATGTGGATGCTGTATCCGGTATTGGCGGCAGTGTTGTGAAGACGGATGACTGGCACATAGACCTTTGTCTTGGTGGTTCTCAGAAATGTCTGTCTGCGCCGGCTTCCATGTCATTCTTGTCGGTTAGTCCGAAAGCTTGGGAGATTATAGAGGAAGTGCAGTATGTAGGCTATGATGCTTTGTTGCCTTTCCGCACGGCAGTGGAGGACGCCTATTTCCCTTATACACCATATTGGCAAGGAACCGCCCAGTTGCATAAAGCTTGCGAACTACTGCTTGAAGAAGGTCTGGAACGGGTGATTGAGCGTCATGAAAAGGTAGCGGAATATTGTCGCGAAAGAATTGAAGAAATGGGCTTGCGGCTTTATCCGGTGTCGGATGCAATGCCTTCTCCTACAGTGACTGCCGTATATGTACCGGAAAATATAACCTGGGAAGAACTGGATGCCCGTTTGCGCGAGAGGGGAGTTGTAATGGGTGGCAATTACGGATGTCTGGCAGGAGAGGTGTTCCGTATCGGTCACATGGGTTCGCAGGCAAATCTCAATCTTGTAAAAGAGGCACTTGATGTCTTGGAGGAAATCGTCCGCTCATAAAAACAATATCAACGTAAAAAAATAATATTATTTGTTTGCGAGAAAATAATAATAATACCATATTTGCTTTATGGAAACATGGAATAAAAGAGAATTGCCAAATGCAACTACGGTTTTGATATTGGGGATATTGTCTCTGGTTCTTTTTTGGCTGTATGGGTTTATAAGCCTTGTATTGGGTATTATAGCTTGGGTTTTGGGCAATAATCAGCGGCGTATTTATAGAGAGTCTCCCGGAATGTATACGGAAGCCTCTTTCCGAAATGTAAATACAGGGCGTACATGTGCGATAATAGCTGTATGTCTTGCTGCTTTTATAACCTTGTTTTTTATATTATTTATAGGAGTGATTATTGGAATGGGAGCAGGAATATTTTCTTCGGTATTTTAAATTAATTAAATAACTATGGACTATAGATTTGAAATCAGTAAACCGGACAGTTCGGATTTTAGATGCGAGATTGCAATTAATGGCGATCAGACTTTTCAGCAATTTCATGACAAGATTGTTGAAACGCTTGGATTCGATGGGTCGCAGATGGCTTCGTTTTTTGCATTGGATAAATTAGGCAACCGTGGCAAGGAAATCGCTCTGATGGAAATGTCGTTGGGTGATGATGACGAAGAAAACAGTACATTGGTCATGGATGTAACCACTATTCGCGAAGTGGTGAATGCCAGTTGTATAGAATTGGATTATGTTTATGATTTCTTTTCGAACAACTATTTGAGGGTAGAATATGCCGGCGAATATATAGGAGATTCTGCAGATGTATTGCCGCTTTGTGTATATTGTGAGGGATAGTTGCCCCATCAGTCATCCTATGATGTCAATGAGGATTGGGAATTTGACAAAGATGAAGATGACGAGTATGACGATAGCTTTATGGAAGAATTCGGTGGTACAGGCTCCGGACGTCGTAGCAGAAGAAAAAATGACGATGATGATGAAGACTATCGTTTCGGAGACGAAGACGATGAATACGGTAATGAAAACTATGATGAAGACGGCGGTTTTGACGAACGTTTCGAAAGTCTTGATGATTATATAGACAAATTGTAAATAAAATACAGGTGTTTGCTCAAGCAAGCACCTGCTAATGCTTCTGCTTTTCCTTTTTGAAAGAAATGAAAACCCTTCTCGTATTGTTAGGTCCCACCGGAGTCGGGAAAACCGATTTAAGCATTAATATCGCCCGCCATTTTAGCACTCATATAATTTCCAGTGATTCCCGTCAGATATATAAGGAAATGAGGATAGGCACAGCAGTGCCGTCGGCAGAACAGCTGGCTGCTGTTCCTCACCATTTTATTCAGGCCAAGTCGGTGCAGGATTATTACAATTCCTGGCAATTCGAGGTAGAGGCTTTAGAGCAGATTCGTTCACTGTTCGAAAGTAGGGACGTGGTTGTCATGACCGGAGGTTCCATGCTTTATATTGATGCCGTGTGTAAGGGCATAGACGACATTCCCACCATTGCGCCGGAGCTGCGGGCCGAATTGATGGGGATTTATGAGCGCGAAGGCTTGGAGTGTATCCGTGAAATGTTGAAAGAACTGGACCCGGTCTTTTATAATCAGGTGGATTTGAATAATGGTAAACGTGTGTTGCATGCTGTTGAAGTGTGTCGCATGGCAGGAGTCCCATACTCTTCGTTGCGCACCAACAAGCCTAAAGACCGCGGATTCCGTATTGTACGTATCGGTCTGAATCGCGACCGCGAAGAACTGTACGCCCGTATCGACCGCCGAGTGGAGCTCATGATGGAAGAAGGCCTTGAAGCCGAAGCCCGTTCGCTTTTTCCTCTCCGACATTTAAATGCTTTGAATACTGTCGGGTATAAAGAACTTTTCGACCATTTTGAAGGGCAATACGATTTGGCGGAAGCCGTTCGCCTCATTCAGCGTAACTCCCGCCGTTATGCCCGCAAACAACTCTCCTGGTTTCGTCGTGACGACGATATCCACTGGTTCCATCCGGAACACGTTGCAGCGATTATGAATTTTCTTGCAGTTGAGGGAGTAGAATAGCTTGATGACGATGTTGTAATCGGGAAAATCTCAAAAATCAGCTTCGTCCTCCAAACATATATTTCCAAAGCTCTGCAACGTTTTTGTATTTCCCAAAGAATCCTGATATACTAATGTATTCACCTTTTTGTCATCATCCTCTAAAAAAGTCATCATAATGCTATCGCTATTGTTGACATTTCCCAGATTGTTAACCCCCACCTTCACAATTCCTTTCTCGCTTTTCACCATTAATCTCACTTGTCCCT
>CAKVCR010000013.1 GCA_934725835.1 uncultured Odoribacter sp. | reverse complement strand
GTACAAAGAACAATGCCCGTACTCGTAAGGGTAAGAAGAAAACTGTTGCTAATAAGAAAAAAGCAACTAAATAATTGAGTTGAATTATGGCAAAGAAGTCTACATCAAGTAACAAGAAGCGGCTGGTTAAAGTTGAAGCCGTGGGACAAGCACACGTTCATTCCTCATTTAACAACATCATTATTTCTTTGACCAACTCAACCGGTCAGGTTATCTCTTGGTCTTCTGCTGGAAAAATGGGTTTTAGAGGATCTAAAAAGAACACTCCTTATGCTGCTCAAATGGCAGCTGCTGATTGTTCTAAGGTCGCATTTGATTTGGGAATGCGTAAAGCAAAAGTATATGTTTCTGGTCCGGGTAACGGTCGTGAGTCTGCAATTCGTGCGATTCATGCAAGTGGTATTGAAGTAGCAGAGATTGTTGACGTTACTCCGCTGCCACATAACGGTTGTCGCCCCCCAAAACGTAGAAGAGTATAAACGAATAACGTGTAATTAAATTTTATGTTTTGAAATGCATAATGCTTTTTGAAATCTAAAATCTAAAATTAAGTATTGAAATGGCTAGATATACAGGACCTAAGTCTAAAATAGCAAGGAAGTTCGGTGAGCCGATTTATGGACCAGATAAGGCTTTGGAGCGGAGAAATTACCCGTCAGGGCAGCATGGTCTGGCTCGTCGCCGTAGAAAAATTTCTGAATATGGTATTCAGTTGAAAGAAAAGCAAAAAGCAAAATATACTTATGGCTTGTTGGAAAAACAGTTCCGTATTTTGTTTGAAAAAGCTGAGCGTGCTGGAGGTGTAACTGGTGAAGTTTTACTGCAATTGTTGGAGTGTCGTTTAGACAATGTTGTTTATCGTTTAGGAATTGCTCCTACGCGTGCAGCGGCTCGTCAATTAGTTTCTCATCGTCATATCACTTTGAATGGTGGTGTATGTAATATCCCATCTGCAGCTGTTAAAGCAGGGGATATTGTTGCAGTTCGGGAAAAATCAAAAGCTCTCGAAGTTATTGAGGAGAGTTTGCGAAGCAATCGTGTTACGAAGTATTCTTGGTTGGAGTGGGATAGTGTTTCAATGAGTGGAAAACTTTTGAATATTCCTGAAAGAGCAGATATTCCTGAGAATATCAAAGAGCAGTTAATCGTAGAATTGTATTCTAAGTAAAATAATTGAAATATTTATGGCAATATTAGCTTTCCAAAAACCGGACAAAGTAATCATGCTCGAGTCTACGGAAAAATTCGGAAAATTCGAATTTCGTCCATTAGAGCCAGGTTACGGAATCACTATTGGTAACCCGTTGCGAAGAATCCTTTTGTCTTCATTGGAAGGCTTCGCAATTACCGGCATTAGGATACACGGTGTTGAACATGAGTTCGCAACCATTCCTGGAGTTATCGAGGATGTTACCGAAATCATCTTAAATCTGAAGCAGGTTAGATTTAAGAGAAAAGTTGAGGATGTTGAAGATGAGAAAGTGACGATTTTGATTGACGGCCAGGAAGTTTTTAAAGCAGGGGATATGAATAAGTTTCTCTCTGGATTTGAAGTTTTGAATACAGAATTGGAGATATGCCACATGGATTCAAGTGTAAACTTTCAGATGGAAATTACAATTCAGAAAGGACGCGGTTATGTACCCAGTATCGAGAATATGCCGGCTGATGCAGAAGCGGGATTTATCCCTATTGATGCCATTTATACTCCGATAAGGAATGTAAAATATGAAATTGAGAACTATCGTGTAGAAGGTAAGACAGATTACGAAAAGTTGTTGTTTGAAATCGAAACTGATGGTTCTATTGCACCTACCGATGCGTTGAAGGAAGCTGCAAAAATTCTGATTCATCATTTCATGTTGTTTTCAGATGAGAAGATTTCTTTGGAATCAGAAGACAAATATGGTAATGAAGAGTTTGATGAAGAAGTGCTTCATATGCGTCAGTTGCTAAAGACGAAACTTGTTGATATGGATTTATCTGTTCGAGCATTGAATTGTTTGAAGGCTGCGGAAGTAGAAACGCTTGGAGAGTTGTGTAGATTCAACAAAAATGATTTGCTTAAATTTCGCAATTTTGGCAAAAAATCTCTTACAGAGTTGGAGGCTTTGTTGGAAAATAACAACCTTGAGTTCGGTATGGATGTTGCAAAGTATAAATTAGATAAGGAATAACATCATGAACCATAAAAAGAAATTTAATCATTTAAGCCGCACTAGCGCTCATAGAAAGGCGTTGTTGTCTAACATGGCTACTTCTTTGATTCTACACAAGAGAATCAATACGACTGTGGCTAAGGCTAAAGCGCTCAAGATGTATGTTGAGCCGCTGATTACTAAAAGTAAGAATGACAATACCCATTCTCGTCGTGTTGTATTCAGCTATTTAGGACAGAAAGAGGCAGTTACTGAATTATTCGGTGAAATAGCTCCAAAGATTGTTAATCGTCCAGGTGGTTACACTCGTATTTTACGTACAGGTAATCGTATTGGTGATAATGCTGAAACTTGTATTATAGAGTTGGTGGATTTTAATGCAACTTATACAGAAGTTAAGCAGGAAGCTAAGAAGGCATCGACTCGCCGTCGCCGCTCTTCCGGTGCACACAAAACTGTAGAAGTGGCTACTGCTGAAGAAGCACCCAAGGCTGAATAAAGTGATATTATTTTATTTATGATAAAGCAGATCTTGTTTCGGTCTGCTTTATTTTATAACCACTTTTTTTTCTTAAAGAAGTATAGCATAAGCAAGGCTATTATAATCATCACTAGCCATAATATAAAATATGATGATTTATATTTTAATTCAGGCATATTTTCGAAATTCATTCCATATATACCAGCTAAAAATGTTAAAGGGATAAATATTGCTGAAAATATGGTTAGTATTTTCATGATATCATTTACGTTATTATTGATGTTGGTATTATAGCTGTTTTGTTGATCTGAAATCATCATATAGTATATTTCGATAACTTCCATAGCTTGCGTAACAAGACCATCTAAATCTCTTAAATATGCATAGGTCTTGGGGTTTATTAATTCTGAATCGCAACTCACGAATTTGGAGGTTATTTCTTTAATGGGACGTATACTCTTGCGTATGAATGACAGTTCCGTTTTATAGTGATATATATCTTTAATAATTTGTTTGTTGGAAGTAAGTAGATACTCTTCTTGAGCTTCAATATTACTACCTAGTTTTTCAATATTTAATATGTATGCATCAACTAGTTCATCCATTAATGCATAGCTTAGATAGTCAGTTGTGCAATTACGAATTTTTCCTTGTTTGGCAGAGAGACGATGACAAATATCCTGAAAGTGATCTGTTTCTGTTTCTTGAATTGATATGAGATAATTTTTCCCGACAATTAATGATATTTGCTCCATTTGAACTCTGTGGGCTAGTTGGTCGTACTCCAGACTTTTCGTAATAATAAAAATGTGCCTATCGTCTTCAATGAATTTGGGTCTTTCGTCTGTATTTAAAATATCTTCTAGAATCAGCGAATTAATATCAAGAGAATTTCCAAGTTCTTCAATACGTTGGGGATTATGTAAGCCATGTAGCGAAATCCAAGTAATGTAATCATCAGAAAGATATTTATTGATATTGCAAAATGATTCAAGCGTTTCTTCTTTAAAATAATTGCAATTGTATTGGCGTACAATAATTTTTGTCTGTTTTATCTTTTGTTGTCCGATAAAAATTAACGATCCGGGAGCTGTACCTTGCGATTGTTGTTTGTCTTTTATAAAGCGAGCCATACGATATTATTATAGATATGCAAATATATATATTTTTGTATATGAATATGGAGTCTATGTCATCTTGAATGATTCAAATGTAGATTGTGGTGTTAAAAATTATCAATTTATAATTGTAACTAAAACTCGTGTTTTGCTTATAATTTTGTAATTATCTATCCGTTTTACAGATAAAAAAGTCGTTATTATATAGTTTACGCTGATGATTTGTAGGCTACATGGCTTGTTTTTGCTTTAGTTTTCAATTATTTGTTGCTGATAATCAGATGTATTTGTATTGATAAAAAATACTTTATTGGAAATTTGTTTAGTCATAATGATTCGCTAACTTTACTCTTGAAAAAATTAGTATTGCACTGATGTTAATGGTTTGTTAATGTAAACGTTTATATTTTGCATCGTTTACTTTGGCAAACTTCTTGTATTGGTGTCTATGAACTTAATTGGTCAGTGTTTATTAACCTACTTATTCAATCATGAGTCAAGAGACAAAAGTTATCGAAAAGCATGATGTTGTTATCCGTTTCTCCGGAGATTCTGGAGATGGAATGCAATTGACAGGGCAGCAGTTTTCAGATACAGCCGCTTTGTTTGGAAATGATGTTGCAACGTTTCCGGATTATCCGGCAGAAATTCGTGCGCCACAAGGAACTGTCGGCGGTGTATCAGGTTTTCAAGTTCACATTGGAGAGGAGCATATTACAACTCCGGGTGATTATGCAGATGTATTGGTTGCTATGAATCCGGCAGCCTTAAAAGCTAATTTGCGATGGGCAAAGAAAGCAGGAACAATTATTGTTGATTTGGATGCTTTTACTGAAAAACATCTTGAGAAAGCAGGTTATACTGTTAATCCGCTTGAAGATGGCTCTTTAGCTGATTACAACGTGGTTCCGGTAAAAGTCAGTGAATTGACAATGGAAGCCTTGAAAGAAACTGGTTTGGATCAGAAATCAGTACTTCGTTGTAAAAATATGTTTGCTTTGGGAATGATTTATTGGATGTTTGAACAGTCCGTTGAACATACAGAGTCATTTTTTGATATAAAATTTGGTAAAAAACCGGCTATCGCTTCAGCCAACAAATTGGTTCTACGTGCAGGTTATAACTATGCTGCTAATGTGCATGCTTTGGCAACACATTTCAAGGTGGCTCCTGCAACTATCGAAAAAGGTAAATATCGTACAATCACTGGTAATAAGGCTACAGCGTGGGGATTGCTAGCTGTTGCAGAAAAAGCAGGTCTTCCTCTTTTCTGTGGTTCTTACCCTATTACTCCGGCTACAGATATTTTGCATGAATTGGCATTACGTCGTGATTTAGGTGCAAAAACATATCAGGCAGAAGATGAAATTGGAGGTATTTGTACTGCAATAGGTGCAAGTTATGCAGGTAATTTTGCTTGTACTACAACTTCTGGTCCAGGATTGGCTTTGAAATCAGAAGCAGCTGGTTTGGCTGTGATGGCAGAGCTACCTCTAGTAATTGTTGATGTACAACGTGGAGGTCCATCTACAGGATTACCTACTAAAACAGAACAATCAGACTTATTGCAAGCTTTGTATGGTCGTAATGGAGAGTCTCCAATGCCTGTAATTGCTGCGAGTACTTCTGGTAACTGTTTTGATTATGCTTTTATGGCAGGTAAGATTGCTTTGGAACATATGACACCAGTTGTTCTATTGACAGATGGATTCTTGGCAAATGGAGCTCAGCCTTGGTTAATCCCTTCAATGGAAAAATTACCAGATATTAAACTGCGTGTAGCTAAAGAAGGAGATGATTATAAACCATATGCGCGTGATCCGGAAACATTGGCAAGAACTTGGGCTTTGCCTGGCACAAAGGGTTTGGAGCATCGCATAGGTGGTCTGGAGAAAATGAATATTACTGGTAATATTAGTTATGTTCCTGAAAATCATCAGGTGATGACCGATTTGCGTGATCAGAAAGTTGCCCGTATTGCTAATTATATTCCTGAACAGGAGGTATACGGAAGCGTAGAAGGAGGCGATACTTTGATTGTTGGATGGGGTGGAACATACGGACATCTATTCTCTGCAGTAAAAGAGATGCGTGCAGAAGGTAAGGATGTTAGTTTGGCTCATTTTAACTTCATTAATCCGCTACCTAAAAATACTTGTGACGTATTTGCCCGTTTCAAGAAAATTATTGTATGTGAATTGAACCTTGGTCAGTTTGCTAAATATTTGAAGAGCAAATATCCTGAATTCAACTACTATCAAGTAAATAAGGTTGCTGGTTTGCCTTTTACAGTTGTTGAATTGAAACAGAAAATCACTGAATTGATGAATGCTTAATATTATTGAAATGGACGAATTAAAATATACTCCTAAAGATTTTAAAAGCGACCAGGAAGTAAGGTGGTGTCCGGGTTGCGGTGATCATGGAATCATTAACTCCGTGCAGAAAGCAATGGCGGAATTAGGCTATCCTAAAGAGTCATGGGCTGTTATTTCTGGTATCGGTTGTTCTTCTCGTTTCCCTTATTACATGAATACATATGGATTTCATACAATTCATGGTCGTGCTGCAGCAATTGCATCTGGTGCAAAAAATGCTAATAGAAAGCTAAATATACTGCAGATTTCAGGAGATGGAGATGCTTTAGCTATTGGTGGTAACCATTTCATACATGCTATCCGTCGCAATGTTGATATTACTATTTTGTTGTTCAATAATGAGATTTATGGTTTGACTAAGGGACAATATTCTCCGACGACAAAATTAGGTACTAAGACAAAGACTTCTCCGTATGGAACAATAGAGCATCCTTTCAATCCTGGAGAGCTTTGCATTGGTGCTCAGGGTAAATTCTTTGCTCGTTCTATAGATACAAATATAGCTTTGACGGCAGAGATTTTGGAA
Organism: uncultured Odoribacter sp.; assembly: GCA_934725835.1. Lineage (GTDB taxonomy): Bacteria > Bacteroidota > Bacteroidia > Bacteroidales > Marinifilaceae > Odoribacter. The sequence goes on along the minus strand of CAKVCR010000013.1, from coordinate 13,854 downwards.
ACAGCAGTGAAACATCATGGAACTTCTGTTGTTGAAGTTTTGCAAAATTGTGTGATTTTTGCTGATGGTGCACATTCTGCTGTAACTGATAAAGAATTAAAAGATGATCGTCAGATTGTTTTACGTCATGGCGAGCGTATGATTTTTGGTAAGAATAAGGATAAAGGTTTGGTGTTAGCTAAATCAGGAGAATTAAAAGTTGTTGAAATCGGTAAGGATGGTATTACTGAGGAAGATATTTTAGTTCATGATGCACATAATCCTAATCCATTCCTGCACTGGATGTTGGTGAATATGAAAGCACCTGCATTTCCTGTTGCTTTAGGTGTTATTCGTGATGTTGAAGCACATACTTATGATGAAGCATTGGATGAACAGATTGAGGAAGTTAAGAAAATGTCTAAAATTCATTGTATGGAGGATTTGCTAAATAGTGGTGACACTTGGGAGGTAAAGTAATACATGAAGTATAATTTGAGAGAGAAGTGTTCATAGATACTTCTCTCTTTTTTTATATGCTCGGTTCTGGCATGTCTGATGGGTAGAAGTTTTGAGTAGGCCTTAATAGCGGAATTAAGTTGCCCATATTGATTGATATGCTGGTAATGCATGGAAATATTTGCTCGACACTCAGTAGTTCTAATTTCATCTATCTTGCGTTCTGCATTCCAAAAATCGAGACGTGAGAGAGGGCATTGGGGATATTTGGCGATACTGATTGTTATATGCTTCCTTATAATAACTGCAACTCTTTTCTGTGACAAACAATACCTACGGTACCGGTCTGGTGGTTATTATGCCTAATAAACATAGAATAATACGTTGCTTGCGCCAATGAGATAAACAATAGTGTGTGATTATTAGGAAATTACGAAAACGATGTTTTTATAGTGATGAAGCCATAAAAAAATGAGCTCAGTGTAATACCGAGCTCACGACTATAGTGAATTTAGTAATTAACATTTAATTTCACTTTAACTTTTGAGGGCACTTCATTTAAGCATACCCCTACGAACATTTGTATTTTTATTTTAGTTTCAACTCTGCCCGTTCGATGTATTTTTCAATATCTCTAGCTTCTGGAGCATTGGGGTATTCGCGATTGATTTGTTCGTAGCTTTTTAGTGCGCCTGCATAATCTCCAGCCTTTTCTAGTGCTAATCCATTTTTCATAAGAAACATTGGAGTTGAGAAATCGTTCGTTTTGGAGTTTGCAGCTTTTTGATAGTGATTTGCAGCATTTTTGTAGTCTCCCATCTGCATATATGCATCTCCAATGTTGGCTTGTGCCATATTCGCCATCAATAAATCGTCAGAAGAGAATTTCTTCAAATATTTAATAGCATTTTCATATTGTCCTAAATGTAGGTAGGATAAGCCTGCGTAGTAATTAGCGATATTACCACTTGGAGTAGACCCATATTTATCAATGATTTCCAAAAAACCCAATACATTGCCATCTCCATTTAAGGCTAGATTAAACGAATCTTTCTCGAAATAATTTTGTGCTCCAAATATTTGATTTGCAGCTTCTGTTGCTTTAGGCATTACAATAAATCTATTGTAGCCGAAATAAGCACCGATGATGACGAGTAATACAACGATTACATTGACAATCATTTTTTGATTTTTTTCAATGAATTGTTCACCACTGGTTAAAGCTCCTTCTAGTTGTTCGAAGCTGTCTTCCTTTGTTTTTTGTTCTTTTGACATATCCTTTGTTTTATTTTGAATACATTTCTATTTGTCTGCAAAAATAGCGTTTTAAATTGAATATTGAAATATCAGTCTGATTTTTTACGTGTACATGTTCTAATCATTAGTTAAATGAGTACTTTTGCAGCAAATAGATAACTTTACACGCAACATGAAAGATGGAGTTGAAAGAATTAGATATTATTAATTTTAAGAATATAGTACAAGCTTCGCTGAAGTTTTCTTCCGGTTTTAATTGTTTTGTAGGGAAAAATGGAATGGGGAAAACGAATGTGTTGGATGCTATTTACCATTTATCTATGTGTAAAAGCTATTTTAATCTTTCGGATATACAGAATATTCGACATGAGGAGCCTTTTTTTGTAATACAAGGTAAGTATCTTCGAGATGGAGAAACTATTGATATTTATTGCGGGGTAAAGCGAGGACAGAAAAAGACGTTTAAAAGGAATCAAAAGGCATATTCTAAATTATCAGAGCATATAGGACTTCTGCCCTTGGTAATGATTTCCCCTGAAGATTATTCGTTGATAGATGGAGGGAGCGAAGAGCGCCGTCGATTGGTAGATGGTATTATTAGCCAGTGCGATCGTGATTATCTTCAATGTTTGATACGTTATAATAAGGCTTTGGCTCAGCGTAATTCCTTGTTAAAAATGAGTGCTGATAAATATATTGATGCAGACAGTTTGGAGATTTGGAATGAACAATTGGCAGAACAAGGAGAGAGAATAATGGAAAAACGAGAGGCATTCTTGAAGGAATTCCGTGAAATTTTCCAGAAATATTATGAGGAATTGTCTCTGGGTAGGGAGCTGGTCGAACTTGGATATAAAGCATCTGTTGAAAAGGGCGGATTGTTGGAGGCTTTGCACAATAATCTAAAGAAGGACTGTGTATTAACCTACACAACCGTGGGAGTGCACAGGGATGATTTGGTTTTGAATATAGGAAATTATCCCGTAAAGAAAATCGGTTCACAGGGGCAAAAGAAAACTTTTTTGGTGGCATTAAAGTTGGCGCAATATGCGTGGCTGTATCGTGTAGGAAAAGTGCAGCCATTATTATTGTTGGATGATGTATTTGATAAGTTAGATGCGGACAGAGTGAAACAAATTATTCGGATTGTAGGAGGAGAAATGTTTGGGCAGGTTTTTATTACAGATACTAATCGCGAGCACTTGGATGAAATCTTAAAAGAGCAGCAGGTCAACTATCGTTTGTTTTATGTTGACAAAGGAGAATTTAAAGTTTAAAATTCATATATTTGCGTCCTATATGAAAGAAGGGAAAACTAAAAAAATTGACGAATTAGTAGAGCAGGTGCTTCGTAATATGGGATTGGAGCAGAAGTTCAAAGAATATGAAATTTCTCAGATATGGCCTGATGTCGTAGGACAGATGATTGCTTCGCGGACAAAGAGTGTTAAGGTTGTAAATGGTATCTTGTTCGTTGTGTTTGACTCTGCGGTTGTAAAAAATGAAATTTCAATGGTCAAGGAGGGGTTGGTAAGAGTGTTGAATGAACGTGTTGGCAAGAAAGTAATCAGGGATATAGTTATAAGATGAAATTATGAATTTAATAGAATCAAGTGATATATTAAAAGCTTCAAAATTGGATCGTTTTGGAGGTAATCTTGGTGGTAGTTTAGTCGCTAAATTTGTGATGCATATAATGCGATTGAACAAGATAAACAAGTTATATGCGGATGTTTATAACGATGATCCACAGGAATTTTTGGACCGTTTGATAGAGGCGTTAGGGGTTACAATAGAAATAAATGAGGAAGATTTGCAGAAAATACCGGCAACAGGAGGTTTTATAACGATATCTAACCATCCGTTTGGGGGATTGGATGGCATTATTTTGATAAAACTGTTGTCAAAAGTTCGTCCCGACTATAAAGTGCTGGCTAATTTCCTGTTGAAAAAAATTGTTCCTATAAAAGATTACTTTTTGGGAGTAAATCCCTTTGAAAACCGCAAGGATATCTCCAGTGCCGGAGGTTTGAAAGAAGCCTTGCGCCACTTGTCGGAGGGAAAACCTCTGGGTTTGTTTCCGGCTGGTGAGGTGTCTGCGTATCAGGCAGATTCTAATTCTGTGGAGGATAAAGAGTGGAGTCAGTCTGTCTTGAAATTGATACGTAAAGCTAATGTGCCTGTAATTCCCATTTATTTCAAAGGATCTAATAGCTTGCTATTTCAATTATTGGGAATGATTCACCCCATGCTCAGAACAGTGCGCTTGCCGTCTGAGCTGTTGAATAAAAAGAATAGGGTTATAAAATTGAGAATCGGTTCGCCTATTTCTGTAGATATACAGGAGTCGTTTACAGATTTAAGGCAATATGGAAAGTTTTTGCGTGCAAAGACATATTTGTTGGGCTCTTCTTTAGAGGTGAAAAAGTTCTTTTTAAAATCACAACGGGCAGAAAAGAAAATAGAACCGCTGGCTAAAGATATCCCTGTAGATGTGCAGTTGCATGAATTGGAGAAGATTCGGGAGGAATATCTGCTTTTTTCCATGAAAAATTATTCTATTTATTGTGCTCCGACAATGAAAATTCCCAATATATTGAACGAAATCGGTCGTTTACGGGAAGTAACTTTTAGAGCAGTGGGAGAAGGGACAAATCGCAGTATTGACTTAGATGAATTTGATTTATATTATTATCACCTGTTTATCTGGGATAATGCAGCAAACAAAATAGTAGGAGCATACCGTGTGGGGAAAGGTAAAGAGATTATAGATCGATATGGAGTTAAAGGTTTTTATATCAATACTCTATTTAAAATCCGCAAGGAGATGTTGCCTGTGTTGTATGAATCGATAGAGTTGGGGCGTTCGTTTATAGTCGAAGAGTATCAACGTAAGCCGTTGCCATTATTCATGTTGTGGAAAGGTATTTTGTATTTTTTGATAAAAAATCCGGAATATCGCTATCTTATAGGACCTGTAACCATCAGCGGGAAATATTCAGAGGTGTCAAAAGAGTTGATTATGAAATTCATCAAGCGAAATCATTGGGATCATGAATTAGCTAATTGTGTTGCTCCGCGCTGTAAATATCAGGTAAAGACCCACGACCCGGGAGTGGATGTGATGGTAGATGCTTCTCGGGATAACATCTCTACTTTGGACAAATTCATAGGAGATATAGAGCCATCCAATGACAAACTACCGGTATTGTTGAAAAAATATATATCCCTGAATGGTAAAATAGTAGGATTTAATATTGACCCTAAATTTAATATGTGTTTGGATGGATTGTTGATATTAGATTTGTTTGATATTCCGATGAGTACGATAGAATCATTGTCGAAAGAAATTAACGATGATACTATAATGAGCCGTTTCTCTCAAGAAAATATAGAGGTATAATGATAAATTGAGGCATGTATGTACGACATTGTTTATATATTTCGTGGTATCCTGATAGGTTTGATGGTTTCTGTACCTTTGGGCCCAATGGGAGTATTGATCATTCAGAAAACTTTGCAAAAAGGAGCTTTGGCTGGTTTCGTTGCAGGGATGGGTGCCGCTTTTGCCGATTTATTTTATGCGACGGTAGCTGCATTTGGATTGGGTTTTGTGGTAACAACGATTCAAACTCATGAATTGATATTGCAGATAATCGGAGGGATATTCTTGATAATTGTAGGTTTGACTATTTATTTTGGAAATCCGTTAAAACAGATTCGGACGAAGAAGCGAGTATCAAAGACCGGTCTGTTGGGGGATTTTTTGACGCTGTTTTTTCTAACAGTCTCTAATCCGGTTGCAATTGTAGTATTTATGGCAGTGTTTGCCGGAACTTCGGTTTTTGGTGATAACCCTTCTATTCGTGTTGAACTTATTGTATTGTTTGGTATTGTAATAGGTGGTGGATTGTGGTGGTACACACTTTCTACTTTGGTAAATATTTTTCGTAAAAAATTTCGTTTGCGGGTTTTAATAACAATTAATCGGGTGTCTGGAGTGGTAATCACTATATTGGGGGGACTGGCCATCTTGTCTGCCTTCGGACCTATCCGCGCCCTATTGCCCGGAGCTTAATGAGTACGTTTGTAAAAATGTTGCGAATCTCCCCATGTTGAAAATTGTATCTGGCAGCCACTTTTGCGCACACTCTCAACAAGGCGGCGAGTAGACTCTTCTGCACCTTCATCCATGCCTGGTTTGTTTTCATACAACTGGTAGTTTGCTCGGTTTGTTAGAGGAGTGATGTTTGGCATAATGACATTAGCTCCGATTTCAAGAGCTCTTTCACGTCCATTCGGTTCGATGGCCTGTAAAGCTGTTGTTGCTGCAATATTGATATCCGGCATAAGGATGCGTAGGCAGCTGATCATGTGTAAACCTAACTGTAAACGTTGGGTTTGAGGTAGCAGCAGATTCCGTTTTTCCCAAAGTGGAGTTTCGTGATGTTCCAGATATGGTCCCATTCCTACCATATCAACGTCCATATTTTTGAGGAATAATAAATCCTCGGCAAGGTCCTCTATTGTTTGTTCAGGCAGACCGATCATTACTCCCGTACCTGTTTGGTATCCACATTCTTGGAGTAAATAAATACATTCAAGTCGTGTGTGGAAATCATGTAGGGAATCATGTGGATGTATCTTTCGATAAAGATTTTCATTTGATGTTTCAATTCGGAGTAGATAACGGTGAGCTCCGGCTTCTTTCCATCGTTGTAATGTTTCTTTGGTCTGTTCTCCCAATGAGAGTGTGATTCCTAAAGTATTGTTGCTCAGTTTCTTTATTTTAAGTAATAATTGTTCGATACGTTCAATAAATGCTTTATCCTTACGTTCGCCGCCTTGCAGAACAATAGATCCATATTGGTATTTGTGAGCGAAAGAAGCTGCACTCAATATTTCTTCATCGGTCAGGTCATAGCGTTGGGCATGCTTGTTGGAACGTCTGATGCCGCAATAAAAACAGTCTTTAATGCATACGTTGGATATTTCAATAAGACCACGCATATGTACAGCGTTTCCAATAGTGGTGTCGCGTACATTTTTGCTATATGCAAAAAGCTTTTCTTCTGCGTGACCGGAACATGTTAAAAGAGAGACAAGCTCGTTATTACTGAATATCTGTTGTCTTAATAAAGTATCTATTTCCATGGTGATAAAATGTATGGATACAAAGATAGGCTTTTCTGTTTTGGTTATTAAAGAATTTCTGTATTTTTGCTAACTAGTGGTCTATATATTTTTGTGGAATGTGATTATGAAAAAGGGGATTCTTTTGTCTTTGGGAGCTTTGCTGCTTGTTGGAGTTATCGGTTTTGGTATCTGGTTTCTTCAGGAGGAGAAAGAGCGTGTAAACAAAGATGCTTTTATTCCATACAACTCTGCTTTTGTATTGTCTGTCAATACTGAGCCTAAATTAGCTCCGGCTGTACAGCAGCAGTTAGGAGAGGAGTTGAAGAGATACAATTCTAAGCTACTGGTAAGGATGGTTGATTCTTTAAGAATTTCCGGACTTGTAAAAAAACATCCTTATGTATTGGCAGTAAGAATACAGGGGAAAAGTGATTTAAGATCTCTTTACGTGATGGATATTGTAGAAATCCAGTCTCGGAATAGAGTGTCCGAATATTTGAATCGTGGATTTGCAAAGGGGATAGAGCAGTTGCGTAAATATGACCGTCATAAAATTTATACTTTAAAAAATGGCAAAGAGAGTGTATTTTTTGCTGTTTGTGGAAATATCGTGCTACTGTCGGATTCTGATTTATACATAGAAGATGGTTTAAAACAGTATGACCAAGAGTCCTTAGGGGAAGCAACACGGCCTCGGTTCAGTAATATTGGTAAATATTTTTCTGCTGTAGCCGGTGTTAATGTTTTCATGAATACAGAGATGTTTACTGGATTGTTGCCGGCTTGGTGCCAAGTTCGGAAAGTTTATCCAAATCTTGACATGACTCGCATTTTTAAGTGGGGCGCATTGGATGGAGAGTTTTCTGAAGATGGAGTTTTATTGAACGGTTTTATGGAATATGGTGGTCTTGGTAAGTCATATTTTCAGGTATTGACAAAACAGCAGCCCCGCAATGTCTCCATAGATAAAATTATACCGGAAAAAGCCGTTGCTTTGAGTCTTTTGAATATAAGCAAGCCGATTGATTATTTCACTGCTTTGGATAATTATCGTTACAGCGTAGGAAGGAAAGATAAAGTATTTGCTAAAAAACAGCAATATGTGCAGATGTTCGGAAAAGATAGGGAAGAAGAATTGAGAAAATTGTTGCAGGGAGAATTTGCCTTAGTGACCTTATCTAACGATAATGAGAAAAGCAAACGCGAAGGTTTGGTTATAGCCTCCTTAAAGTCAGGAAGTTTAGGGAAGGGTGTACTAGAGGGGATGTTGACAAAGTATGCTCAATTTAGCAAATCCGAATGGCAGTCATATAAAAGAGCTTGTGTTGTAGATCGTGAAAAATCATTTGATTATTACTATTTCCCCGTACCCGATTTGCCCGGGCTGTTTTGGGGAGAAATGTTTGAGGATTTGGAGACGCATTATGTGTTTGTTGAAGATAATTATCTGGTATTTGCCACATCTGTTCGTGCAGTAGAATCATTTATAGAGGATTATGTTCATGGAAATTTTTTGAGCGAAGCAGGTTGGTATAAGAATTTAAGAAGCAAACTTTCGGACAAATATAATTATGCGTATTTTGCCCGGATTCCTGATATGTTGGCGATATATAAAAGTTGGGCAAAAGGGGACATAAAGGATTTTTTTAATAGAAACACAGAGGGGTTGTCTGTATTCCCTGCTCTGGCTATGCAATGGTCGAATGAAGGAGAGTTGCTTTATAATACAACTTGGTTGAGTTCAAGCCCTGTACAAAAGAAAGTGCGTCCCCATGTTTTATGGCAGACGCATTTGGATGGGAGCGTTTCAACGAAGCCTGTAATCGTCACGAGCCATGTTGATGGTAGTCGGGAGATTTTTGTTCAGGATGATAATAATACCATCTATTTAATCAACGATGCAGGTAGAATACTTTGGAAACAGTCTTTAGGAGAAAAGATTAATAGTGACATTTTTCAAGTGGATTTATACAAAAACGGGAAATTGCAGTACTTGTTTTCCACAATGTCAAAAATCTATCTGATAGATAGAAATGGCAGTGCTGTCGGGCATTTCCCTTTGAAATTGAAATCGGATTGTAAGCAGGGGATAACAGTATTTGACTACGATAATAATAAGGACTACCGCATCTTTGTCCCCTGTTTGGATCAAATGGTATATCTTTATGATTTAAACGGGAATATAGTGAGTGGTTGGCAGCCGGATAAGGCTGACAAACCGATAGTGTCAAAAGTCAAGCATTTCCGGCTGGATGGTAAAGATTATCTGGTATATGCTGATAAATACCGGCTTTATATATTGGATAGACGAGGGAAAGAACGTATAAAAGTCTCCTCCGTGTTTGATTTGCCGGATCAAATAGATATTTGTCTGGCAAAAGAAAAAAACGGGTATCGTTTATTGTTTCCCGGTCTTGGCGGTGTAATTAATTCTGTTGACTTTTCAGGTCAGGCATCTTTGTTGGTGACCGGCAAAGACATGCAAGGTAAACTGGATGTTAATGTTGAGGATGTAAATAATGACGGGGTCGATGAGTGCATATTGACAAGTGATGACGGATTGTTTGTATTTCAGTTGACAGGAAATTGTCTGTTGGAGAAACGCTGGGCAGAAAGAGGAACGGGGTATCCGTATGTATATCGTTTTTCTAATAGAGATATACGGATAGGGGTGAACAATATGACTTTGAAACAATTGTTTTTATTAAAAACCGATGGAGAAATGACTCAGGGCTTCCCCATATCAGGAGATTCTCCTTTTTCTATATCTTTCTCAGGCAACGATGGATTTAATCTCTATGCAGGCACTGACGAAGGTTTGTTAATAAAATACAGACTTACCCGTTGATGATTTGACAAGAGTGGGATAAATTTGGCAGACAGAGGTTATAAAAAAAGCGTGTACATGTACACGCTTTTTTATAATGTAGGGGTTTCTTACAGAAGTTTGTTGATTTTGTCAACCAATGCTGCCTTAGGAACAGCACCCACTTGTTTGTCAACAACTTTTCCTCCTTTGAAGAATAAAATTGTCGGGATATTGCGGATACCGAATTTTGCAGCAGTACCCTGACAGCTGTCTACATCAACTTTTGCAACTGTAAGTTTACCTTCGAATTCTGCTGAAATTTCTTCAACAATAGGCAACATCATTTTGCATGGTCCACACCATTCTGCCCAAAAATCTACCATTGCAGGTTGCTCTGAATTCAATACAACCTCGTCAAAATTAGAATCATTAACTGCTAAAGCCATAGATATTATCTTTTAAAAGTTTAATTGTTCGTTTTGCTCCGCTAAGTTACAACAATTTTATTGTATTCAATGCATTGAATTGATAATAGAACGTTAAAATTGTCCTTCTATTTTCATCTTTACTGCATCATTGTTTTCAAAATATTCGTACAACTCTCTGCATTTTCGTATTTTGCAGGTGCGTGAAAACATTTTAACATGATTCCCCTGTGTGTCATAAAGCATAAAGTACAAAGGTACCTCCGTTTGATTGGGAAGTTCGTCCTGAATGTCGCGTGAAGATTTTCTTGCTTCATTTGCTTTTTGTTGGGCTTCTTTATATGCTTGCGAAGTGACATCTGTGATAAACAAATTATGTATCTCATTCACAGTTTCCAATGTCAATTTTTCAATATCCACCTGTAAAATGATGGATTTAATGGCATTTTGTGTGATTGTTTCCAGCAAGTCAACGTTTTGGATGTTGAAAGTCAATTCTTTCTCGTTGCCCCATTTCGGACCGACTTTACCTTTGACATATATGGCAGTTTCATCTATGAAATATTGATGATAGCTGGCATAGTCTTTGCCGAAAAAAGGCAGTTCGTACGTACCGCTGAAATCTTCTATGGTGATGATGCCGAAATCTTTGCCGTTTTTTGTCTTGCCTTCACGTCTGGACGTAATGATGCCTGCTATCGTAATTTCTCTGTTTTTAAAGCTTGCCAGGTTGGAATTTAATTCCTCCACCGGCTTACAGAGCAGCTGCATTTCCAGTTTATATGGATCCAGAGGATGTGAAGTCAGGTAAATACCAATCAACTCTTTCTCTTTTTTCGATTTTTCGTAATCGTGCCACGGTTCGCAATCGGGGATTACAGGCTTGGCGATTTCAAATCCTTCTGTATCGCCAAACAGAGAGGTTTGTAAACTTAACGCATCTTGTTGGTTCTTTTGTCCATAATTGACCAATGTGTCCAAAATATTGGTAGTGGTGTCCACGGAGCGGAAATATTGTGCACGATGGTATCCGAGACTGTCAAGCCCTCCGGCAGTAATCAGGTTCTCAAGCGTTTTCTTATTGACGGTTCTGTAATCGATACGTTCAAAGAAATCGTATACATCTTTATAGAGACCGTTTTTTTCCCGCTCTTTGATAATGCTTTCCACGGCGGCTTCTCCCACACCCTTGATGGCAGCCATTCCAAAACGGATTTGTCCTCGGCTGTTTACGGTGAAATCATTATATGATTCGTTGACATCCGGAGCAAGAACATTCAATCCCATGCGTTTACATTCATCCATGAAAATGGTCACCTTGCCGATGTCCGAGAGATTGTTACTTAAGTTGGCTGCCATGAATTCTGCCGGATAATGGGCTTTCAGGTAGCCGGTCTGATAGGCAATGTAGGCATAGCACACGGAGTGAGACTTATTGAAGGCATACGAAGCGAAGGCCTCCCAGTCTCCCCATATTTTATTTACAAGGTCCTCTATCGACTTGCCTTTTTCTTTTGCTCCTTTGACAAATTCAGGATTGTTTTTACATCCGTCCATAAACTTGTCTTTAAGCTGGGCCATCATTTCAAATTGCTTTTTACCCATTGCCTTGCGCAACGTATCGGACATTCCCCGGGTGAAATTTCCGAGGGCACGCGATTGCAGCATCACCTGCTCCTGATAGACCGTAATCCCGTATGTATCTTTCAGATAAGGCTCCATCATAGGATGGTCGTATTCTATCGGTTCTTCTCCGTGCTTGCGTCGGATAAACGAGGGAATGTACTCCATAGGTCCGGGACGGTAAAGGGCATTCATGGCAACCAGGTCTTCAAATCGGTTGGGTTGCAAGGCGCGTAGGTGCTTTTTCATTCCCGGCGACTCAAACTGGAATAGTCCGGTGGTGTCGCCCCGGGAGAAAAGTTTGAATGTCTCTTCGTCATCCAGAGGAATTTGGTTCTCATCCAACTCCAGGTGGCGGGATATTTTAATGTTTTCCAGACAGGTCTTGATGATGGACAGCGTACGGAGTCCCAAAAAGTCCATTTTAATTAACCCGATAGGCTCCACAAAGTGACCGTCATATTGCGTGGTCATCAAACTTTCGCCTTCGGTGGGCATAATGGGAATATGGTCTGTCAGAGGGTCTCGGCTGATGAGGATGCCACAGGCATGCACTCCGGTTTGACGGATAGAGCCTTCCAATGTTTCTGCAAATTGAATGGTCTTGGAAATAACCGGGTTGCTGGAATATTTCTCTTTTTCAAGCTCCGGATTCTCCTTATATGCCTTTTTCAAAGTCATCTTGGGAGCTTCGGGCACCATCTTTGCCAGTCTGTTTGATTGCGACAATTCAAGTTTCAGAACGCGTGCCACATCTTTGATGGCCATCTTGGCTGCCATACTGCCGAAGGTCACAATGTGCGACACCTTGTCCGCTCCATATTTTTTCGTCACCCATTCCAGCACTTGCTGGCGTCCGGCATCATCGAAGTCGACATCGATATCCGGTAGCGAGATACGGTCGGGATTCAGGAAACGCTCAAACAGCAAGTCATATTTGATGGGGTCGATATTAGTGATACCCAGACAATAAGCGACTGCACTCCCGGCTGCCGAACCACGTCCGGGGCCTACAATGACCCCCATATCCCTGGCTGCCTGAATAAAGTCCTGCACGATTAGGAAATACCCGGGGAATCCCATGGTTTTCATAATATGCAATTCAAATATGATGCGCTCCATGATTTCCGGTGCCGGATTTTCGCCATAGCGTTTCACGACGCCCTTCATGGTCAGCTCTTTCAGATAGTCTGCCTCCAGCTTGATACGGTAGAGACGGTCAATACCTCCCAGTTTCTTTATTTTTTTCTGCGCATCCTCCTCGGACATCACCACATTGCCTTTTTCATCGCGGGTGAACTCATTGAACAAATCTTCCGGGGTATATTTTTGTCGGTATTCCTCTTCCGTTCCTAATTCGGGCGGAATGGGGAATACGGGCATCAGAGGGTCTGAGTCCAATTGATATTCTTCCACTTTGTCCGCCACCTCCTGAGTGTTGGCTATTGCTTCGGGCAAATCGGAAAAAAGCTCAATCATCTCCTGCGTGGTTTTAAACCATTCCTGACGGGTATAGCGCATTCGCTTCGGGTCGTCAATGTCTTTTTTGGTACTTAGACAAATCAGCAGGTCGTGCGCTTCGGCGTCCTCTTCATTTAAAAAGTGGACGTCGTTGGTCGCCAATAGTTTAATGCCCAATTTCTTGGCAATTTTAATCTTCTCCTGAATGCATAGTTGCTCTTGGTCGTACACTTCGGCACGCAACTTGGGGTCGGCGGCAGGGTGACGCATCACCTCCAGATAATAGTCTTCGCCGAACAGGTCCTGATACCATTTTGCGGCGGCTTCTGCTCCTTCCAGGTTGCCTGACATGATTTTCTGATCGATTTCTCCACCGAGACAGGCAGAGGAGACAATCAGCCCCTCGTGGTACTGCTGCAAGAGTTCCTTGTCTATACGCGGACGGTAGTAGAATCCCTCCACATGGGCGGCAGAAACCAGCTTGACCAGATTCTTGTAGCCGGTCAGATTTTTTGCCAGTAATATAAGGTGCTCTCCGGAACGGTCTGCTTGTTGGGTCTTGCTAAACCGAGATACCCGGGCTACGTACGTTTCACATCCCAGAATGGGCTTGATGCCCTTTTTCCGGCAGATGTCATAAAACAGCTTGATGCCGTACATGCTGCCGTGGTCTGTAAGCGAAATAGCCGACATGCCGTCAGCGAT
>CAKVCR010000012.1 GCA_934725835.1 uncultured Odoribacter sp. | reverse complement strand
ATGATATACAACCACGTAATTTTGTAGAATTGTGTATTGACATGAAACAACAAGGGGTAGCAGGCTACAACAGTTGGGGGGCCCGTCCCGAACCGGCTTATACCATCCCAGCCAATAATGATTATACCTGGGGCTTTACAATTATACCGATAACCAAATAACATAATCCCACATTCTGAGACAATTTGAATGTGGGATTTTTGCCAAATCATAAAAAGCAGTCCCATTTCTATAATGGGACAATAAAAAAAATAGGAGCTATCTGACAGATAGCTCCTCACTTGCGGAGAGTGGGGGATTCGAACCCCCGGTACAGTAATCCCGTACGACAGTTTAGCAAACTGTTGGTTTCAGCCACTCACCCAACTCTCCATTGGTTGCACTGAATTGCGCTGACAAAAGTAGGGTATTTTTTTGAACCTACAAACTTTTAGCCCACTTTTTCTGATATTATTTCTTTGGAGTACACTCCCGACGCAATTTATCAAACAACTGACGATGAAATTTGCGTTCTGCGCCATCTAATTTCCATATTTTAGAGGCAGGAACGACCGCCATTAATTTGCCATAATACTCTTTCTTGATATCACGCATTTTTTGTTCGTAGACTAAAATATAATTTACGGACGCTGCATAATCCGCCTCCTTCATCGTTTTTGCTTCCCGAACCCGTTTATACTCCGCTCTTATGATTTCCTCGATATCCCTATATTTCCTCTGCATCTCGTTATATAAAGGCCAAAAAACGGCAGCTTCTTCCGGAGACAGATCCAACTCTTGTGTAAAAAAAGCGATTTTTTGAGCTTCAAACTCCTTGCGTTTCTCATCTGTCAATTTACTGCTCTGCGCAAAGGCTGTCCCTATCCCCCCAAAAAACAATATCAACAATAAAAGATTTTTCATATAGTCGGTCTTTAATAAACATTAGCCAATATCAATTCATAATCGTCTATCTCTGTCGCCAGATACTCTATAATTTCGTCGCTTGTCGGATTGAATTCACTATCAAAAATATCATCTTCCAGCAATGTTTCGTCCCAAGCGCCATGAGATACCGTTTCATTTAACGAAGTCCGGTTGCTCTCCATCGTCATCGGGACGACAATATGCATAACTCCCATTATCACCACAAACATCGCTGCGACACCAATATAAGGACGCAACACTTGCCAAAGTCTCGGTTTGCGCACATCCTTTTTGTTTTCTGTAAGATCCATGATTCTTTCAGTCAAACCGTCGAAATAGCCATCTGGCACTGTAAACGGGTTCTTTTCCCTGTACTTTTCATTCATGTCTTCCATCGCCGATTAATTTAAGGTATCTACAATTTTAAGTGCTGCTTCCACTTTCTGTACGGCATTATGATAGGTAGCCTTCAATGTCCCGACCGCCACTCCTAATGCCTGCGACATCTCTTCATATGGCATTTCATCAAAATACCGCATATTGAAAACAATGCGTTGTTTATCAGATAACATCAAGATGGCTCGCTGCAACTCCCTTTGTATTTCGTCCCCGGAAAAATATCTGTCACTTTCCAATGTATTGACCAAGAAATCAGAAAACTCATCCGAGTTGCCATAAACCTTACGTCTTTTCTCGTTCAAGAAATTCAACGCTTCGTTGGTTGCAATCCGATAAATCCAAGTGTAAAGCTTTGAATCAAACCGAAATTCATACAATCCCTGCCATATCTTTACAAAGACATTTTGCAAAATGTCGTCCGTATCTTCATGGCTGATTACAATTTTACGTATGTGCCAATACAAACGCTCCTTATATTTGTCTACCAACAGTCTGAATGCATCCTGTTCACGATTGCTATCGTGAAACAATTGGAGGATGTAGTCATCTTCTATTACCTTCATGGCACTCTCTTGATTCATTTTCTATCCTTAGACAAGGATATCACAGAAAAGTTTATTTCCACAAGTCTGAAAATGTGCGTATGCCTTTAAAATAATAACGGAATATCAAACTATAAGGGTAAATACAGACATCACGACGTGTTCCCAAACCATGTTTGTAGTATTTTTTCAACAAACGAAATTCGCGATAAGCTTGGATAACCGATTTGACATTAGCCCACTCGCCCTTAAGCAAAAACATTGACATTGCAGCACCATCCAAAAACCATCTTTGCCACCTGACACGTTGCCATTCTCTGCTATTCAAATTCTTATATAGCATCAACAGATTATTCCGATAGTTCAAAAACAACTTACGGGGATGGTTCATCGGCAAAGACCCTCCACCCAAATGAAACACAACAGAATTCGGGCAAACTTTTAATTTCCCGCCAGCCGTCCGCAAACGCCAACACATATCGATTTCTTCCATATGGGCAAAAAAACGCTCATCCAAGCCTCCTACCTGCATATATGCATCCCGACGGATACACAAGGCAGCTCCACTACACCAAAAGACCTCCCGATTATCATCGTATTGTCCGGAATCTGTTTCAAGAACATCTAATATCCGTCCCCGACAAAACGGGAATCCCAAATAGTCTATAAAACCACCGGAGGCTCCCGCATACTCAAAGCGCATTTTGTCTTTATAGGACATGATTTTAGGCTGTACAGCTACGACATCCGGTTCCTCTTCCAATAGAGCGACCAATGGTTCCAACCATCCCTCTGCAACCTCAACATCGCTATTCAGCAGTACCACTACCTCTTCTTTGCGCAATGCAATCGCACGATTATAACCACCGGCGAATCCATAATTTTCGTCCAATTGTACATACTCTACTTCCGGGAAAGATGTATGCATCAATTCCGCAGAACCATCAGAAGAAGCATTGTCAACAACAACAACCTTACCTAATTCCATATTCGTATTCCGAACAACAGAAGGTAGAAATTCCTGCAGCAATTTTTCTCCGTTCCAATTTAATATAATAACGGCAACTTTCATCATACTTTAATTGATTCCCCTCTTATGTTTCCAACGACGATGCGACCACAGCCATAGTTCCGGCTTTTCCTGAATATAACGTTCCAACATCTTTGTGTGCATTCGGGTCAATTCTCCCGGTTCCAAAGCATTGGGATTGCTGCACAAATCCATAATGTCCACTTCATAATATCCTCTTTTCACCTTACGCATCCGCAAGGAAATAACAGGAAGATTAAACTTGCGAGCAATTTTTTCCGTACCAATCAGCACCGGTGTATCCTGATGAAGAAATTCCATCCAGAAGTTTAAATTTGCCACATTAGGAGTCTGGTCGCCAATAAAAGCAGCAAAGAAAAGGCGTCCCTCCCGACGATTGTTCACAATTTCACGCAAGATATCATTTTTAGGCACCGGCTTTGCCCCGAAATGCGAACGAATATGACGCATCATATTATCAAATACCGAATTATGCAAAGGTTTGTACAAAGTAAAAAAATCGACATCTTTAGACATCCACAAACTGTAGGATGCCATCCATTCCCAATTACCATAATGCCCTAACACGACAATGAGACTTCTCCCTTCCTTTAAATAATGCTGAACAATTTCATCATTTTTAAAAACACACCTACGTTTTATTTCATCAGCAGACATGTGCCACATCCGGTAAGATTCCACAAAGAAATCGCACAAATGATGATAGAATCCCTTGGCAATCTTGCGTAACTCATCCTCCGTTTTATCCGGAAAGGAATTTTTCAGATTCATCATCACTACCTTCCGCCGATAACCGACTACATAATAGAGCAAAACATAGCATACATCAGCGAACAAATACAACACCCGTAGCGGCAAAAGACTCAGCAGCCAGACAAATCCGTATACAAATCTTGATAACATAATGACTCTTACAATTATTTTAGCATATTCCCTACTGAAAACGCAACAAAAATACAAAGAGTTCATTTAAAAACAGACAATTAAAAGACAATAAAAAATTAATTTGCCACTTTCATATTTTATTACTATTTTCGTGATTCCAATAATGTATTGGAATCATCAAACAGATTGATGATTGAACAACACAAGCGCATTGCGTTTGGTAGACATACACTTAACTGCTGACGAATTATGGAGCAAGAAAACAACATCACAGACATCAATGCCGCAGATGAGCAACTCATAAACAATGAGAAAACCACTGTCGAGGCTGCAAAAGAAGTTACAGAAATCCCAGCAATTGATTTCTCCACTCTTTCAACCGAAGAAATTGTAAAACATCTGCAAAAGCTGATGGAACAATATCCCGTGAATTTGTTGAAGGACATCATGGATACACTGCCGGAAATATTTGAAGAAAAATACAATGCAGAATATAACACTGCACTGGCAGCATTCACCGCAGACGGAGACAACCCGGAGGATTTCGATTATAAAAACGACAGCAAGGAACGCTTCAACTTGTTGTATAAAACATACAAGGATAAACGCAGTGCACAAAACCGCCAAGTAGAAGCCGAAAGAGAAGAAAATTTAAAAATCAAGCAGGGAATCATTGAAGAACTGAAAGTTTTAGTCCAAAAAGAGGAGTCAATGGATAAAACATTCCAAGAGTTCCGTGACTTACAGGAAAGATGGAGAAATACCGGTCCTGTACCACAAGCACAACTCAATGGACTTTTGGAAACTTATCACCATCATGTCGAAAATTTCTACAACTATATAAAGATAAACAAAGAGCTTCGTGATCTCGATTTAAAACATAATCTTGAAGAGAAGACTGCATTGTGCGAAGAAGCCGAAAAGCTGGAAGAAGGCAATGATATCACAGGCGCCTTCAAACAGCTCCAGCTGCTACATGCCCGCTGGAAAGAAATCGGTCCTATCCCAAAAGAACAAAAGGAATCATTATGGGAAAGATTTAAAACAGCCAGCTCCCAGATTAACGACAAGTATCACAAATTCTTTGAAACACTAAAAGAAGAACAAGAGAACAATTTACAGATTAAAGAAAACCTGTGTACCAAAGCCGAAGCGATTACTGCCGAAGAATACAAGACAATGGCTCAATGGCAGGCTGCTACACAAAAAATCCTTGATTTACAACAAGAGTGGAAACAAGCGGGGAATGTTCCTCAGAAAGAACGCAACCGGATATATAAGAAATTCAGAAGTATTTGCGATATCTTCTTCGAAAAGAAACGTACATTCCATGCTGAATTGGATATTGAATTAGAGAAGAATCTGCAATTAAAGATTGCCCTTTGCGAAAAAGTAGAAGCAATTAAAGACAGCACTGACTGGAAAACCACAACAGACAAAATCATTGCCTGCCAAAAAGAGTGGAAAAAGATTGGACCTGCACCACGAAAATACTCTAATAAAGTATGGGCAAGATTCCGTGCCGCATGTGATGTGTTCTTCAACAATAAAAGTCTGCACTTCAAAGACAAGGATGCAGAGCAAGAGCAAAATCTTGAACTGAAAAAAGCACTGATAGAAGAGGTGAAGCAGTTCACACTCAGCGGTGATTCAGAGGAAGACATTGAAAAACTGAAAGATTTCCAGAATCGTTGGAGTAAAATCGGTTTTGTTCCCATCAAAGAGAAAGATTCCATACAGGAGGAATTCAGAAGCATCATCAATCATTGGTTCGACCAACTGAATCTGGATGAATTTGACAAGAATCTGGAACGTTTCCGTGCTAAAATCAGCACTCTGGATACAGATGAAAACAAGGAGTACAAAATCATCAATGAACGTGAAAAACTTGTTGCAAAAATCCGTCAGTTAGAGACTGACATACACACTTGGGAAAACAATATTGGCTTCATCACCAAATCCAATAAATCACAGGGACTTCTGAATGAATTGGAATCAAAAATCGGCAAAACGCGCCAACGGTTAAATTTGCTACAGGAAAAATTAAAGGCATTGGATGAAATGATTTAAGACTCACAGATACGAACAACAAACATTCGTTTGTGACATAAAGTTAAAAGGTTAAAAGCAAAAAGTGTAAATCTTTACTTTTAACCTTTTTCTTTTTATTGTAATTTCTTACCTTTGTCACTTTGATAAATCACTCACTAAATCAATATACAGTGTCAACAAAATATGTATTCGTCACCGGAGGCGTTGCTTCTTCTTTAGGGAAGGGGATTATCGCATCATCACTTGCCAAATTATTACAGGCAAGAGGTTATAAAGTTGCCAATCAAAAACTGGATCCTTATATAAATATCGACCCGGGTACATTGAATCCGTATGAACACGGAGAGTGTTATGTCACAGATGATGGAGCAGAAACCGACCTTGATTTAGGCCACTACGAACGTTTTACAGGCTGTCCCACTTCACAGGCGAACAACATCACAACAGGACGTATTTATCAGAATGTAATCACAAAAGAAAGGCATGGCGACTATCTTGGAAAGACTGTACAGATTGTGCCTCACATCACCGATGAAATCAAACGCAATATCAAACTGCTGGGCAATAAAGGAGAATATGATGTTGTAATTACAGAAATCGGAGGAACTGTCGGAGATATTGAATCATTGCCATTCATTGAAGCTGTACGCCAATTGAGATGGGAATTGGGAGAAAAGTCTGTACTGATTCACCTGACGTTAGTGCCTTATTTACATGCATCCGGAGAATTAAAGACCAAACCGACCCAACATTCAGTAAAAGCCCTACTTGAAATCGGAGTACAACCGGATATTATCGTATTGCGCACAGAACATGATTTAAATGCTGAAATACGCAGGAAAGTTGCGCTATTCTGCAACGTTGCTCCCAAAGCCGTTATGCAGTCAATTGATGTGGACACCATTTACGAAGTGCCTATCAAAATGCGGGAAGAAAAGTTAGACGAGATTGTATTGGAACAATTAGGCTTGCCTCTGAATAGTGAACCAGACTTGGATAACTGGAAAAAATTCCTCTATAAACTCAAAAATTACAGCAAAGAAGTACGCATTGGTCTTGTGGGGAAATACGTTGAATTGCATGATGCATATAAATCAATAGTCGAATCCTTTATCCACGCAGGTGCTGTTAATGACTGTAAGGTAAACATTGAATGGATTCATAGCGAAGAATTAAATGAAGGGAATGCTCCTGCCAAACTAAAGGATTTGCATGGTATACTTGTTGCACCTGGATTTGGTCATCGCGGCATCAATGGGAAATTAATTGCCATCGAATATGCACGTACGCACAATATTCCTTTCTTAGGCATCTGTTTGGGAATGCAAATGGCTGTTATTGAATTTGCTCGCAATGTATTGCAAATGGAAGGAGCAGATTCGACAGAAATGGCTGCCAAAACGGCATATCCGGTCATTGACTTAATAGCTTCACAACACGATGTCACAGACAAAGGCGGCACGATGCGTTTAGGTGCATATAAATGTGAATTAAAGGAAGGCTCCAAAGCATTTGAGGCATATGGGCAGAAAGAAATTCAAGAAAGGCATCGTCATCGGTATGAATTCAACAGCAAATATCGCGAAGAGTTTGAAAAAGCCGGAATGATTACAACAGGTATCAACCCTGAAAGTGGATTAACAGAAATCGTTGAAATCCCATCGCACAAATGGTTTGTGGGTGTGCAATTCCACCCGGAGTATAAAAGCACAGTCGTAAAGCCCCACCCACTATTTGTTGCATTTATCAAAGCGTGTTTATCATAACTAGAATACTAATTATTAAAATATGGACAAAAATACAATTATCGGTCTTGTTATCATTTTCCTAATTTTAATAGGATTTTCCTACTTCAATCGTCCTAGCGAAGAGCAGATGCGGGAAATGCAAAGACAAGACTCTATTGCCCGGGTTGAACAACAAAAGATGGAGATTGCTGCTGCAAAACGGCAGCAAGAAATGGAAGCCGCTGCACATGGGAATGCCAGTGGCATTATAAATGACAGTGTGTTCATGCAAGACAGCCTTGCAGAACAACTTTACACGTTGGAAAACGACAAAATAAAACTGAATATCAGCACTCGTGGAGGACGGATTACGATTGTAGACTTGAAAGAATACCGCACCCACGATTCTCTGCCTTTAGTATTGTGGAAGGAAAAGGAAACTGTCTTAGGCATGAATTTCTATGCACAGAATCAAGAAATCAACACGGAAAAGTTACTATTTGTACCCAGCACTACAACTACAACACTGTATGCAAAAGAACAGGCACAAACCTTAACGATGCGCTTGTATGCTGACAGCACAAAGTATATTGATTATCAATACACTTTGAATCCTGATAGCTACATGGTGGATTTTAATATCATCACTCACAATATGGGAGATGTAATCGCTTCAAATTCATCTTTCCTAACTCTGAATTGGGGAGTAAACATGCCTCAGTTAGAAAAGAGTAAAGATTTTGAAAAACGATACACCGGTGTATATTACAAATTCTTTGAAGATGATGTTGAACACATGTCTCTGACATCAGACGAGGAAGAAACTCTGACTACAAAAGTTCAGTGGATTGATTTTAAACAACAGTTTTTCTCCTCTATTCTTATTGCCAAAACACCACTCAGTGATATAACATTGGTTTCAAAGAATAGCCAAAGAACAGAATATTTAAAGGATGTGTACGCTGAAATTCCTCTACCCTACAGTGGTAAAACAAATGAGAGATATGATATGCAGTTCTTCTTCGGACCGAACTCGTATAATGTATTGAAAGAATACGGTAGTGATATTGATTTGCCGGATGTTATTAACATGGGTTGGAAATGGATTGCCTGGTTTAACAAATATTTTGTTATTCCTATCTTCAATTTCTTACAGAATAACACGACTTTAAACTATGGTATAATCATCCTGCTGCTAACCTTGATTATCAAAATCATACTCTTCCCATTGACCTATAAATCTTATATGTCTCAGGCTAGGATGCGCGTATTGAAGCCACAGGTTGATGAGATTAGTAAAAAATATCCAGCAGACAAAGCGATGGAGAAACAACAAGCAATCATGAAACTATACAGGCAAGCCGGAGTCAATCCAATGGGTGGTTGTCTGCCAATGTTGATACAGATGCCTATTTTGATTGCCTTGTTCTATTTCTTTCCAGGAGCGATTGAATTGCGACAGCAAGGGTTCTTGTGGGCAACAGACCTTGCATCATATGATTCAATTGCAACTCTGCCGTTCACTATCCCATTTTATGGAGACCACGTGAGTCTTTTCTGTCTGTTAATGACTGCGACCAATATTATCTATATGATTATGAACAATCGCAATCAACCTCAGAACGACCAGATGAAAGGAATGCAGACTATGATGTACATTATGCCTGTCATGTTCCTGTTCATATTCAACAGCTACTCGTCCGGACTGAGCTATTACTATTTCATTGCAACACTGATTACTATTCTTCAGACATGGATTATCCGTAAATTTGTAAACGATCAGAAATTGCTCAAGCAAATTGAGATTGCCAAAACAAAACCGGTGAAAAAATCCAAATTTCAACAGCGTCTGGAAGAAATGCAAAAAGAGCAGCAAAGAAGATTGCGAGAACAGCAAAAAGGAAGAAAATAAATGTTCTGGTATGCCAAAATGACAAAAATGTTTTGGCATACAATTTGTGAGATTACAAGTATAATGATTAAATTTTAAATGTCATGATCTCAGAAAAATTACAGCAAGTCCTAAACGACCAAATTACAGCAGAATTATGGTCTGCAAATCTATACTTGTCTATGTCTTTCTATATGGAAAGAGAAGGATTTAGCGGATTTGCAAATTGGTTAAAAAAACAGTCTCAAGAAGAAATGGGACATGCCTACTCAATAGCAAGCTATATCATGCAACGCGGAGGGATAGCAAAAGTTGATAAAATTGATGTTGTTCCAAGCGGTTGGGGGAGTCCATTAGAAGTATTCAGACACGTATACGAACATGAATGCCACGTATCCAAATTAATTGACGGATTAATTGAAATTGCGCATGCAGAAAAAGACAATGCAACACAAAATTTTTTGTGGGACTTTGTAAAAGAGCAGGTAGAAGAGGAAGCTACTGCACAAGGAATTGTTGACAGATTGCAGAAAGCCGGTGAAGGTGCTATTTTTTATCTTGATACACAATTAGGTGCAAGAAAGTAATCAATAATATAATTTTAAAGAAAACTGTCTAGTAAAAGTCTGGACAGTTTTTTTTACATGTATATTTGGCTAAAATTTAATCTATGAGAAAAATAAATATCTGTTTCCTAATTATTTCATTTATTCTTTTAGTAATTGCCTGTTCTGCTCTGTCCATGAGCGCAGTTGCCAGTAATGACCGCTTCACCATCGCTGCAATGAATCCATGGGAGGGAGTAGAAGGAATTGCCTTTACAATTTCCTATTTTCTACACACCGATAGATGTATCAGCATGTTAATTAGCATCGGACTGCTACTAATCATGTGGTGGCGGATTTATCTCTTGCTTAGGCGTACTTTTGGACGATAAATCTATTTACAAAACTGATTATTACGATTATTTTCAGTAATTTTGCCCAATGAAAGACTTTTAATACCAAGGTATGAGAAAAGATGAAAGATACAACAAACGTGGCGTATCAGCATCTAAAGAAGATGTACACAACGCTATAAAAAACATTGATAAGGGATTATTCCCTCGTGCATTCTGCAAAATTGTCCCAGACTTTTTGGGCGGAGACGAGAATTATTGCAATATCATGCATGCTGATGGTGCTGGCACAAAATCATCATTGGCATATCTATATTGGAAAGAAACAGGTGACTTATCAGTATGGAAAGGAATTGCCCAAGACGCATTAATCATGAATATTGATGACTTATTATGCGTTGGTGCTGTAGACAATATCTTACTCTCATCTACTATCGGACGTAATAAAAACCTAATTCCAGGAGAAGTCATCGCTGCGATTATAAATGGGACAGAGGAATTGTTGGCAGAATACCGTAAATTGGGAGTAAACATCTACTCGACAGGTGGCGAGACTGCAGATGTAGGCGATTTAGTTCGTACCATCATCGTTGATTCTACTGTAACATGCCGCATGAAACGCGAAGATGTCATCGATAATGCAAATATTCGTCCAGGAGATGTTATCGTAGGATTAGCATCCTTTGGACAAGCTAGCTATGAAACAGAATACAATGGCGGTATGGGCTCCAATGGTCTGACTTCTGCCCGCCATGATGTATTTGCCAAATACTTAGCAGAAAAATACCCGGAAAGTTATGATAACAATGTTCCTGAAGAATTGATCTATGCGGGGAATTGTCATCTGACAGATGCAGTAAAAGGGACAGATGTCAATGCAGGGAAATTAGTATTATCACCAACTCGCACGTATGCTCCTGTAATAAAAAAGATATTAGATATATATCGGAAACAGATACATGGTATGATACATTGCTCTGGCGGAGCTCAGACCAAAGTGATGAACTTTGTGGAAAACATGCATATTGTCAAAGACAACATGTTCCCTGTTCCTCCATTATTCCAACTGATACAAGAACAATCAGCGACCCCCTGGGAAGAGATGTACAAAGTGTTTAACATGGGGCATCGCATGGAAATTTATGTTGATGAGGATTTAGCAGAAGATGTTATTGCCATATCCAAAAGCTTCAACATTGACGCACAAATCATCGGACGTTGTTACGACAACGACGAAGGAGAAGGAAACAAGCTCACGATACTCAGCGAATTCGGGAAATTCACATACTGAACCGTGGGTTTACTTCGTAACATCACATATAGACAACAAAGGGATGCTTTCACATCCCTTTGTTTATTTCTGAATGGCTATAGATAATACCTTAATAAATCAGATATTTAGCCCGAATTCGCTTAAATATCTCCAATTGAGTTTGCCAAGAAAAACGAATCTCTGCCTCACTCTTACCCGCTTCAATATCTTTACGCAATTGCCCCGTCCCTGCCAATTTCTCAAAAAAGGGCAAGAAAAAAGCATCCTTACCTTCATAATTTTTATATGCTGTCAACAACCAATCCAAGCGCAAATGTTTTCCTTCTTTTACTTCATCATATTGATTTCGTAAATCCATTCCATAACATTCCAATCCCAAACATTTAGGAGATTTGCTCATACTAGGAATACTTCTGGGAATAAACTTGTACGGCATATTTTTCAAATCAGGATGCCCAAACACTTGAAAAGGTGTCAACGTACCTCTTCCCTCGTTTACTACTGTACCTTCAAATAAACAGGTTGAAGGATAAAGCATCACAGAAATACTATCTGGCAAATTAGGAGATGGCTTACAAGGCAAGTTATAAATCATGTCCCGTGTCCATCCCAAACAAGGAATAACTGTCAATTTACAACTCACTCCATTTTTCAACCATTTTTCTCCATTAATCATTCGAGCATATTCTCCTATCGTCATTCCATAAACAATAGGCACCGGATGCATTCCTACAAATGAGGAATGCCTCATCTCTAATACCGGTCCATCTACATAAAAAGCATTCGGATTTGGACGATCCATTACCACTAACGGGACTTCATTTTCAGCACAAGCTTCCATAACATAATGAAGAGTAGAAAGATAAGTGTAAAAACGTACTCCTACATCCTGCATATCAAAAACTATAATATCCAAATCTTCTAAATCTTCAATTGAAGGTTTTCTCTTTTTCCCATACAAAGAAATAACCGGAAGACCTGTCATTTTATCTTTATAATCACCCACCGCTTCCCCTGCGTCAGCATCACCCCGAAAGCCATGCTCAGGACAAAAAATACGCACGACATCTATCCCTTTCTCTCGCAAAAAATCTACCGTATGCTTATCACCGACCACAGCTGTTTGATTTGCAACAATCCCTATCCTCTTTCCTTCTAGTAATGTTTTATAAACCTCAAAATTAGCACTACCGGGAGATATTGCATTAATACTCCCTCCCAAAAACAGCAAATAGATTAATACAAATAAATATTTCATGATTAATCTTTTTTCTCTCCTTCAAACAGATCAAAATTCATAGAAAAAACGATACTTTCAACCTGACGCAACAAATTACGCTTTTTACCATCCGGCGCATAAACATATCCCATCATATAAAGGATTCGGTTATTCCTTTGATCAAGCACCACATTCAACACAAACGGACCTCCCATATAATCATTCTCAACTTGCCACAAACCTTTAATTAAGAATGCATAATGTTTACCTGCATATTGATAATTGGCTGCACTCATGGGCGTCACCATATCAAGAGCCATCCAAGTGCTATCCAAAGGACCAGGTATAAACAGCTTCAATTTTTCGTTCACATTATCTAAAATTACTTGATAGTCAAACTGACTAGCATTCTCATACGGCTCTTCAAAAAAGATAAAGCCGCGACTATCTACTCTCGTTTCATATGAAGCCCAAACAAAATCAGCTGTATCCTTATTAATATTATACCCACCAGGACAATATAATAGCAAATCATGCTTATCTCGAAACGTATTGAACACCTTTAGATTAGGAGAGCTTTTATAGACATCAATCAAGCGATCACGCTCCGCCGCCAAAAATACTTTCATAATCTTTTCTTTATTAGCATTGAATATATTATAAAAAGCCTCTTCTGACGGAGCCACTATTCTAAACACCTTCTGAGAACGAGCCCAAGGGCTATCTGAGTAGGTAATACTTGCCGAGTCAATGCTACTTTTCAACGACACAATCAACACATTACGATGAGCTTTTACAGTCTTATCGAAATTAGATATCGGCAAACTTATTAAATCAAACATGGGCTCCCCTTGAGGTAACCCCATTTGTGGCTGTCCAAAATAAGTACGTATAGAATCTCCTATTGGACCATCCCAACGCTCTTTGGGCGTAATTACCAATATTTCATTAACAGAACCTGTCACTGATTGTAAAGCAGTTTTTCGCCCTCCACCGTCCTTACATGAAATCAAGCTGCTTCCCAAAAGCAGTCCCATCAATAAAACAGCTAATGCTTTTCTCATAATCATATATTTTATTGTATTATTACCTTACTCTCATTTGGCACCAACAATGCTTTCACTGAACCAATCAATATCTTGGCCTCCACAAGCAAGGGCAAACGATATTCATCCTTGCTAACCCAAATTTTCATTCCTTCGCCACCGCGGAATACCTCTCCTTTCACAAGTAAAGGAGAAAAAATATAACATTCTCTTTTTTGACCGGCAACCTTTGTCTTGCCTGTCCCTAAATAACGAATATACAAATCATATATTTTACTGTCTATCAATATCCGTATCGGTATCAATTCATTTTTTTTGTATTTGTCAAATTCTAATTCGCGCGTCATCCAAGCAACAGAAAGCATATCATAAGTGTCTGATTTTAAAGGCACGGTATCCGTTCTGCGATATCTTCCAACTCGATGTACATCGCCTATGACCAATGAATCTTTATAATCAAATTTATAATCAAATGTTTTGTGATAGTTACCCTCATGCGCCTTACGTGAAAATTCATAAGGGAAATATGTATTTTCATCATAGTGCGAAACCAAAGTATCTCTAACTGTAAACACCCAATCCCAAGATGGCAGTGAAACACCAACAGCTTCCAGTTTTTGTGCGTTAGGATATTTATCTGACTGAGACAAAGAGAATTCAACTCTACCAGCCTTCACCCAAATGATTCCCCAATTATAGTAACCGTCATATACCAATTTTTCTATAGGCGGGTATTTCGATTGAGCAACAGAAGCCCCCCAAAAACCCAATACTAACGACAATAAACAAAATATTTGTTTCATACATCCTTATCCTTAATTGCTACTTCATATTTTTTTTCAAATCAAATTCCTGCTCAATATCAAAATTCTGCTTCACAGAAATTTCTATAGGAAGATAAATGATCTCTTCCGGTTGTTGATTTTTCAGATACAAACCAGTATCCCACTTCCCATTAGCATTGACATCCAACACTGCTCTTACCATATACTTCCCCTCAGGCAACAACTCAAAAATCACTTGACCATCCGTGCTTGTCTGCTGTTCTCTTATTACTTGGTACTTACGTTTGCCATTCTCTGACTTACCTGTTTCAGACTTATACAACTGTATAATCGTATTACACTCCACTCCTTTCACCATTAAAAACAACTTTCCGTAACTTTCTTCTGTCTTAACTTTAAAGTTCTTTTCAAACTTATCATTAAAACGACCATATATATCATAGATTGTTGCAGAATCTATTTCTATTTGATACTCTCCACCAGCTTTCCAGGCAGCATCAATATACACAGTCCTCACTTTCACAGGGTCTTCTTCCACCTCAAATGTCATAGCATGATAAACAGTATCAACTTTTTCTGACACACGTATATTTTTCAGCGTGTGCTTATCTATCGGTCGACCAAATTCAAAACAAAATCGTGTTCCTAAATCCATATCTGCTGAAACATTCGGTTTAATCGATAAGAAATCAACTTTAGATTTTTCATCCTTTTTCCGCTTATTCTCTTTTACTTCTTTATCTTTAAACGTATAACGTACTGTATCCTGATAAGTTTCCCACCGTCCAGTACTATCTGTGCGCAAATAGCTCAGAATTACATTCAACGTATCTTTCTTATACACCATAGAATCTTTTATCCACAGAGATATAGTATCTTTACCCACATTCTCTTCTTTGAAATACCAATCTTCTGACAGAGACTCTCTCGCCAATGAATCCCATAAAACGGCCTTAAACTGGTTATCACCCGGAATACTAAAAGTAAAATCCAAACGTTCTCGCACTTTTCGTTCATCATCCACCAAATAAAGCTGTGTCAATTTTTCCAGAAATGCTCTCAAATACAAATTACTTGGTCCATATGCCAAATACTCCTGTGTCACGATACTGTCACGCATAATTGTATCTCGGTCTACAATCTTATCAATCAACCTTAATGTATCCGTTTTAATCATCGGCATTACAACAGGGTGTATCACCGTATCAATCCAAGCAAACATTTCCGATTCGGGTGTGTACATTTTATCTCGATTAACATCTTCTATAGCCATCACACGATAATCAGCCTCCCGCAAATTCGTCAACCTAAAATTACCGGAACTATCCGTTCTTGCAATATAATCCGGCAACTCTTTCAGAGGGATAGAATCACCTTGTTTCGCATATAAAGCCACCAGAATTCCTAACATTGGCTCATACGACTCGGCATTCACCACTGTTCCACTCAATTCCAGCGTGTCAATCGTTGAGCCCGTAGAAAACACATACCGATAAAAACCCAATGGATTTCCCTCATTATTATCCACAATAGCATCTGCAAAATCCATACTATAAGTCGTATTTGGACGCAATGAATCAGGAATAGCCACCTGGATATATTTACCCTTTAGACTCACTTTCGGATCCTTCTTTACCGGAGGAGAAAAAATAAACTTATTGTTTATCTCTTTCAACTGTACAAATTCATCAAAATAGATATTCACCCGCTTACCTTTAAAGTTGGTAGTAAACGACATCGGCTGCTCTAAAACGACCTGCGGTGGAGTTTCATCCTTAGGTCCTCCCTCCGGATACCCACGATTTGCACAAGCATGAATCAAAACTACAACAGCGATTACCCCCAGCCAATCCCAACGAAAAATAATCCGATTTTTTATACTCATTCCTATCTTATTTTTATTATTATTTGCCCATCTTCAAAGGACTAACGGACAAAAATAATGATTTTCTTTTTAAAAAGCAGGAAAGTTTTTACACAAAACAAATCGCAGTTGTTTATTACATCTTTATTCTGTTTGAAAAAATAGATATAAAAAAAGGTTCCGAGCTATCACAGCGGGAAACCTTTACTACTAACTAACCTAATACAAACTTATGAAAAAAAATGTACTTATTGTAATTACAAAAAGCGTGCCAAAGCATTAGATTCGCTCATTATTGCAATCAAGGAATTGTATTTCGGCAAACATAATTAACTATACGTCCTTGCGAGACAAGCCAAGCTAAAATGTACCTCTCCGGCAGCCGCCAATGCCTCAAGACATGCACCGACAGTGGCTCCTGTCGTTATAACATCATCCAACAGCAACACATGCCTTCCCCGGACCAATTCAGG
Source organism: uncultured Odoribacter sp. (assembly GCA_934725835.1). GTDB lineage: Bacteria > Bacteroidota > Bacteroidia > Bacteroidales > Marinifilaceae > Odoribacter. Next base: position 3,937 of record CAKVCR010000012.1, on the reverse strand, counting down.
ATAACGCAATTCGAAAATTCCAGACACATTCTCTAATCGTTCTGACGCATTCATTCCCGTTTGCGACACATTATTATGCGTTCGTTCCACAACGTTGTCCAAAAGTTCCACACCCAATACCTCGCACACCCCCTTTGCAATCTCGCGAGCTTGATTGAAACCACGTTCCCGTTCCCGCTTAAAATGCAAAGGAATTGGAACGACACAATCCGCTTTACAGCTACGAATTATTTTCTGTCCCAACATTTGCCCTAGATATACTCCCAATTTACGATTAGAATGATACTTGATACGGTATATCAAATTTTTATAATCACTATACTTATTGTAATAAAACAATGCATGCAATGCCTCAGGACGAAAATTTTCATTAAAACTTTCTAACACACTCCTGTCTGTCGAAAAATCTTCATCAACAAATGGAAAATCTGCCAAACAGGAAGTACACAAATAGTTCTCTCCCCGAATAATTACAGCTTCACAAAATTATAGGTAATTGTGCCCTATTGCTGAGCAGGAGCATCAGCCTTATCATTAAAACGTGAACGCTTAGCAGCATCTTCAGCCACTCGCCACAAACGCTCATCTGAAGCAGACTGTTTCTCAATCACATCTGCTTTCAGCACCACTCCACGAGGATTCACAATTATTGCAACAACCACCTTTCCCCCCGACTCACATTTAAATACCGGAATCGGCAAAATACGAGCATAACGGTCCTTTAAATTATAACTGACACTACTTTCTCCCGCATAAAAGGTAGACTTCAACGAATCAAGTTCTTGCTCTCGCAAGTCATGTACCCGCTGCAAACTATCTTGTTTGTAATACTTATCCCTCTTCGCCTGATAGCGTCCATTATCTCCTGTCTCTCGCAACTCGTCCAATATTTCATTAACATAATCATCAACGCTAACATCTACAACTTGCTTATCCTGCGCAACCACATTTTCATTCACCGCAATAGAACGCAACATTCTCTCCACCTCTTCTTCAGATGCCATCTGCCGAATCTCATCCTGTCGTTGTTCCTCCTGTTCCTTTTTTTGAATTTTCTCTTGATCTTGCTCATTCATCAGAATTTCCATTTCAGTATGCACTCTCACCTGCGAAATTTGCATACACATAAACAATATCGCAATCAAAAGGTGGAATATCACAGTACCCATGATTCCATATCGGTGGAGTATAATCAATTCTTTCAGCTTCATCATTCAAATCTTATTGCTTTTATTGGACGGACTCTTGACACCAAAATAGTAGGAATCAGCAACATGAAAACAGAAACCACCAACACTCCTACATTCAATAAAACCACAGCTCCAATATTCACACAAATCGGCACTGTATCCATGTAATAAACCTCCGGATCAAGTTTAATAATCTGTAGCCAATATTGCAACCCTCCCAAGAGAAATGCCAACAGATTACCGGCCAACATTCCTCTGGAAATCAATCCAATTGCAATATACAAAAACAAACGTCTCAAACAAACATCCCTACACCCCAATGCCTTCAATATTCCTATCAAAGCCGTTTTATCCAGTATCAATATCAAAAGTCCCGATACCATATTAAATCCGGCAACAACAACAATCAGCGTCAAAATAATCACAACGTTCATATTGAGCAAATTCAACCAATCAAATATTTGAGGGGCCGCATCATGCAAAGTAATTAATCGGAAACAATCATTCATATCATCAGAAGGCAATATCCCATCCACTTCATCCTCCACCCGATGTATCTCCCGAATATTGTCTAACTCTATTCCGATACCTGTCACCTCTTTTTCTTGCCAACCATTTAATTTTTGCAAATGACGAATGTCACACAAGACAAACATGTCATCATATTCCTTAAAGCCAGTATTATAAATACCCGCAACCGTAAATATGCGCATACGAGGAGGATCCTGCACAAAATGCGATGCAATACGATCACCGACACCTACTTGTAAAAGTCTTGCAACAGAAGCAGACAATAAAATTTCATTAGATGTATTCCGACCACTCAAAACAGGCAAATTTCCTGCACTTAAATGTTGACTGTAAAAAGAAGCATCATAAAGAGAATCAACACCTTTCAGCATAATGCCATGTATATCTGTATCACTCTTCAATATTGCAGGTTTTGTTACATAAGGAGCAACTTGTTTCACTCCATTTATTTGTTTCAAAGAATTTAACAAACTATCCGTCACAATTACCCCCTGTCCTGCATACAACGCATCTTCATCACACATGGTAACGTCTATATGGGAGGTGAAACCTGACAACTTAGCCATGATTTCCTTTTTGAATCCCATGATAATAAAAACAGACAACAACATTACGCAAACCCCCAAAGCAATCCCGACCACTGCGATTTTAACAATCGGCACTGATACAGAGCTTCCTTTACCTCCCCCCAATAAGCGACGTGCTATATATAATTCCAGATTCAAAATGATAATTTTTCAGTACAGCGCAAAGATAACGAAAAAAGTCTGTCAAAGCGCTACCTCTCGAGCACGATAATCCACATCCGTTATCTGCAAACGTTATAAATTAGCTTGTTTATAAGTTAAAATACTTGAAACACTTTCTTTTTTCAACGAAACACCGTAATATTGTTTCAAAATGTAAGAAAAATAACTCTATAATAATCATGCAAAATAATCTTATTGACAAACAGCTAGTTGACTCAACAATGGCACAATGCGGGGTAAGCAATCTAGATGATGCTTCTATCCGCGACACCGTGAAAATCGCTAATTTATTAGAAAAAGCAACCGGAGAAAAGTTTATCCGTATGGAGATGGGGGTTCCTGGTCTAGCACCATCTCGCATTGGTACGGAAGCTGAAATTGAAGCTTTAAAAAAAGGAGTAGCACAATTTTATCCCATGCTGGAAGGTTACCCTGAATTATCAAACGAAGCTTCACGCTTTATAAAAAACTTCATGGATGTTGATGTCCGCCCGGAAGGCATCGTACCGACAGTCGGAGCAATGCAAGCTTCATATGTAGCATTTATGGCATTGACCGAATGTCATGCAGGGAAAGACACCGTATTATTCATAGACCCCGGATTTCCTGTACAGAAGACTCAATTGGAAGTAATGGGCAAACCATATATCACTTTCGATATATATGAACACAGAGGTCAAAAATTAGAAGCAAAACTAAGGGAATATCTGGACAAAGGCAACATCGCAAGTATTGTCTATAGCAACCCGAATAATCCATCGTGGGTTTGTCTCACTGAAGAAGAGCTGCAGATTATTGGGAAATTGGCTACGGAATATGATGTTATTATTCTGGAAGACTTGGCTTATTTCGCAATGGATTTCCGCAAAGACTTGTCACATCCGGGCGAAGCACCATTCCAGCCGACCGTTGCAAAATACACGGACAACTATATTTTCATGATTTCCAGCTCAAAACTTTTCAGTTATGCCGGACAGCGTTTAGGTCTGTTATGCATTTCAAATGCTTTGGTTAACAGAGAATATCCTCATTTACAAGAGCGCTATCACTCAGCTAAATTAGGTTATACCATAACTTACAAATTAATATATACATTATCATCTGGTACCGCCCACTCTCCACAATACGCAGTAGCAGCTATCATGAAAGCCGCCAACGAAGGAGCAATCAACATCTTGACAGATGTAAAAGAATATGGGCTTCGTGCTGCCACCATGAAAAAACTATATACAGATGCCGGCTTTGAAGTGGTATATGACAAAGATGGCGATGATGATGTTGCTGACGGTTTCTACTTCACTATCGCATATCCCGGTATGAGTGGTGCTCAGTTGGCTCATGAACTACTATACTATGGAATATCTTCCATCACCTTAAAAGGCTGTGGTAGCAACCGTGAAGGCTTGCGCGCTTGCGTATCTCAGGTAGGTATGGACAAAATGGAAGCTTTGAAAGACCGCATTGAGC
>CAKVCR010000011.1 GCA_934725835.1 uncultured Odoribacter sp. | reverse complement strand
TTACGGAAACTAAACGTAATCTCCAGTGTATTACCTTGTTTATCAGCAACAATATCCAGCAAAAGCGAATATGAAATTTTATTTTTTAGGGTATCTATTTCTTTTTGTGTCAACACTTCCTGAAATACACGAACTAAATCTTCATTTTTGGTTTCAATAGTACCGCCGAACCCGACATAATATGGTACAACTGTACCATCATCATAATACATGGTATCAGTAGTATCCACATTATTCACATTATTCAATTTAATAAGAATCTTATATTTAGTTGAACAATAATAGCTTGCATTTTTACCTTTAACAATTGTCCCGGGTACATAAAGTGTCTGGGCAAAAAGATCGGTCATGCCCAATAAAAATACGAATATCAACATTGTTGTTTTCATGGGTATTATCTTTTTTATTTACAATCCTCTGCCAGATTTTTGAGCGTATTCATATTTCTGGCAGAAAAGGATTCTATCTTATTTTATTAAATTAGTTTAGTCACAAATATAAAACAAACCATCATAAAAAACGAATTGATTTTCAAATAGTCTGTTTTATCTTTGCAGAAACCAACAAAGAAGTATCGTGGCAAATAAACTGAACAGAAAAGGGGATGTGTACGAACTTACACATTTGAATCATTTATTCATAAGGAATGAAATCAACATACACAGATTTGGCAATTACCAAGTCATAAATTGCTTCACAGAGACAGACCGTAACTTGTCAATCTCCATAGATAGGTTAATAAAATAAGGGTTGCCGGCGGCAACCCTTATGTCGTTAGTTCATTGGAGCAGCCTCCAATAAATCAGGACAAGGATCAAGATTTGTTTCCGATGAATTTATCGTTGAAAAAGTCCAAGCATCCCAAGAATTATTCTCCAAACGCTGACTGCTTGCTGCATAATTTGAATAAGAAAAAGAGGTAGGCACATTTACACCAGGATTTCCAATCCAATAGGAAGCATATGCCTTTTTCCAACCTCCCATCCATAAATCCGCAGAATCCGCTGTCTTCATATTATCAAAATCATCTCCATCATTCTCCCAATAAATACCATTGACAAAATCTTTTTCTGTCAAAGTAAGGGAAGCATTGCTTATTTTGATATGTCCGTCTCCATTTCCATCATAACCAAATCCTTTAATCACTATTTGTCCCCAAGCTTCAGCAAGCACCACATACAAACGAGGGTCTTGCTTTGCCACAGCCTTTATCATATCTAGTCCCATTGCTCTTCCACTCCATCTATATCCCCAAGCCATAAAACGAACGGAAGCTGCACTTCCTGCCGATTCTGACCATTGAATGGAAAGTACCGAACGATTTTCACCCACTCCTGTCCAATTGACAATATCATCAATAGTTGTCACTCTTTGTCCGACAGTGCTTTTCACCTCAGGAGCAACTGTTTCCTCTGCAATAATATTCTCTGACTCAGAAAACATGTATGTTTCTTCATTACAAGACATCATCATGCCTGCAAGTAAACATACAACAAACGAATAAAAAAGTTTTTTCATAACAAGATTTTAATTATTGATTATTCTTTTCGATATTAAAAAAGTTGTGTGTAAAATAAACGTTAGCCGGATAATCCAAATAACCGGAATAATCACGAGCAAGACGTACTTGTGCTTTCAATCTTCCGGTATTGACACTCACCTCCCATTTGAAATTAAACACAGATATATGATTCCGATGACGAAGGCCACCCCAACCCATCAGGGTATTCAGGTATACATTCCCTGTAACTGGATCTACAGCACAGGTATTATATGCCTGAAATTGCTCACTATCATAATAATCCTGAGAATCCGGAATATAATGATACTCTCCTGCTTTTACCGCTAAAGCTGTTTGATTTATGCCAAATATGTGACACCAAATATCAGTCTTTGTTGCACTCATATAAATGGTATCGCCCTTAGCTGTAATATGAGGCGCTGCCGCCTGACTGCTTGCCGGATTACGTTTTAACAACTGGGCAGCATTTCCTTTTAACGTATGCGCATCTATAATTTCATAAGTATCCGGATCTACCTTTGAAATTGTTCCCGTTTCATCCGATACCCATAATTTCCCGTCTGATGAAGGAATGATTCCGGACACCAAACCACCAAATGGTATTTTGTGTGACACCTTTGTCGACCCCTTTTCTATCACCATAACAGCTGGTTCTTTTTCGTATGTTGAAAATACTTTATTATGTGCTACTGCCATGGTATTCCAATGGGCTTTTTCAGAACCTTCCACAAAAGTCATGGTACTGTCTGAAAGACGGAATACACTAATACCCTTAGCATGACGCATATAAATATCATCTTTACCTAAAACAGAAATATGAGTCGGCTGTCCTATTTGTCCTTCAGGGAAAGAATAGCAGAACTCTTCTTTCAGCGTCTCGGCATTTAAAATGGTAAGACCACCTCCATTTCCGGGAAGAGCACTCTGTTGTGATACAATATATATCTTATTGTCATGAATAAACATATCTTCAGTCAAAGAGAACAGGGTCTTTTTATTCACTGCACGATATGCATTCGGAGTGATTTCACCTTCCGGACTGATATAAATCAGCGAACCGTGAGTTGCAATCAAACCCTCGTTCAAAATAAATGTTCCGTGTTTATACTTACCTTCGCGCACAATGATATCGGCATTCTGCGTATATGTAGTATCCGCATTGCTGACGCTCAAAGCCAGTTGATACTTGCCGCTTCTATCCGTTTTGAATACATATATGGAATCCGTTGAAACCTCAGCCTCATTCACCGTCCATTTGAAAGAAGTGGCAGGGGAATTTGCGCTCAAAGCAGCCCGGAATACAAGGGAATCCGTCAGTTCCATAGTGAAATTTCCCGCATCCATTGTTGTAATCGACAAACCGGTGGACGGTGTTACCTGTTTAATTACGTACGTGTTATAAATGTCATCCGAGCAGGATGTAAACAGTCCGGCAAATAGACCGAACAACAAAGTTAAATAATTGATTTTTTTCATTTTTAATTAATTTAGTAATTCTATATTCGATTGAAAACAATCATTACGCTATCATTTATCCGCAGCCTTCAACAAGCGCGGTATTGGAAGTAAATTCTCTTCTGTTACATAATCGATTGGCGAAAAAGTCCAGGCATCCCAAGAATGATGTTCCAATATCCTGCCGCTGACATAAAATTGGGAATAAGAGTATTCCTCCGACACCAATACAGCCTCTCCCTCTCCCAACCAGTAGCTCGGGTAGGCAGTAAACCAGCCGCCAATCCACCAGTCGCCTTCGCTCAACACTTCGAACTCTTCAACGCTTTCCTCTGATTTCTGCACATACACTCCGTCAATGAAATCCTTCTCTGTCAATTCGAGCGGTTTCATCTCCCTGAAATTGTCTTTATACCCCTTGTTGCGGATATGAATCTTGCCATCGCCATTGCCGTCATAGCCGAATCCTTTGATGGCCGTCCCCCATCCATCGGTGGCTACAATCACAAACAAACGAGGGTCCTTCTTGGCTATGGCACGAATCATCGTCTCGCCGGTCACGTTTGATTCGTCTCCCCAACGATATCCCCAGGCTCTGAAAAATATATCCTCATCCTTCGGGTGTAGCAAATCTTCCGTATTGGCTCTCACCCACTGAATTGCCATAGCCGCTTCATTGTGGCCGCTGCCGGTCCAATTGGTAATATCACTGATACTGAAACCTTTCATCACGCGGATATCCAGACTGTCCGAACCGCTTCCCAATTCGTTGGTAGCCGTCACTTTCAGACGATACGTCCCCTCCTGCGGCGAAGAGAATACATAATTCGTGTCTGTTGATACTTCTTTCCCGTCCAGATGCCATTGCAAACGGGCATGTGAGCTATGCATGATATTAGCCCGCAGACGCACCTCCCGGTCGGGCAACACCGCCTCTTTCCAGGTCAGATTCAAAATGGATACATCCGCCGCCAAGGTATCCGGCTCCAGCGGTTCCGGACTCACTGTTTCATCTTCATTCCCTCCTTGTGGTAAATCCGGACTGTTATCCTCATTGTCCGAACAAGCCGCCAGACCGGCTGCCAGACAAAGAACAACGGCATATAACAGATTCTTCTTCATAATTCATTTATTTTTTTAACTCATCAAAATTCCCACATCATTGAAAACAGACAGTTGCGCAAAGGCATCGGATAATACTGAGTCGATTCATAATACTTGTCGAACAGATTATCCACCCGTAACTGCGGTGTGATACGCATTCCGTTGCGGAACCGGTAGCCGTAGCCGGCTGTCAGATTATGTACAGGATAGGGGTCGGTGGCATACTCCTCATCGGTCGTCGTGAATCTTCGCCCGATGTAGGTAATCTGCCAGGAGAAAAAAATCCCCTTCCATTCAGCGGCAGCCCTCAGATTCCATTTAAACCGTGGCACATAGGGTATCTGCTTCAGGTACGAACCGTCGTCGGTGTGCTTTTTCTTTCGGGTGCGCGACTGCGACCAGCTGAAATTGCCGGAACCCGTAAAACGCCAATCCCCCGGAGCATATGCCAACTTACCGTACAGCTCCGTCCCCACCGAGCGCACATTGCGGTGGTTCTGCGGTGTCCATATCCATTGGTTGCCGTCTTTCGGCAGCCATAAAATCCAATCGTCAATATACATCATATAGCCAGCCGCCTCTGCATCGAATGTCCACTGCCGGTTAAAGGCCTTGCGATAGGAAACAGCCATGTCGTACGAATAGCCTTTTTCTGGACGTACATCCGGATTTCCTCCCGGACGCCAATAAAGGTCGTTCATACTGGGGAAACGGTAGTTATACGCCACGCTCCCTTTCAATTGCAATTCCCGGTTCAACAAGTTGGTCACCACGCCCAACGCTCCCGTCGACACGCTGCGGCTGTCATTCCGCTCGAACATATATTGCCCGTTCACCGCCAGCCATGCCAAGGGCGACCATTGTACGGACGCCTGCAGCGACACCACATTACGACGTGCAACTACCGGAGGTTCCACCTTCGGTATGTCATAAATCACGTCGCCCAACACATACTTGGAAGAATCTATGTCCATGTAACTGCACACCCGAACACGGTCGTATCCGTATGTGACAGTCACATCCGCCACTAAATTTTCGCAAGGCGCAACGGAATAATCCGCCACCGCCTGCCAAGTCTGCGATTTATTACGGTTTCCTTCCGGATCGAACAATCCGCCTTCATACCATTTATCGTAGTTCTGTCTGTAATACAGCCATGCAGTCTTCAAATGTAGAGCATGAATTCCCTTGACAAAGTCCAATCCGGCATAGGCACGGGCATTCACTTCCCATTGTTTCTCGTGCGATGTATTGACCAATCCCAGCGGCTGCGGAAGCATCCGGGAATTTTCCTGATACCACCCCACTGCAGTCAGGCGTGTATACGGCGACAACCGGAAATAAGCCTCCTGCATGGCAGCCCATTGCGTATAACCTGCATCCTGCCGTTTTTCCCGGAAAGGCACACTCGTCAGAATCTTGTTGATATATGTATAGTCGTTATCCGAATGCTGGTAGTAGTAACGGGTCTTGAAACTTGCACGGGAAGTCCCGACATTCACCTGTCCGCCTCCCGTATGCGTGCCATACGAACCGACTTCTCCCAATACCTTGCCGCTGACACCCTGCTGCCACACCGGATCGGTGAAAAAATTCACACTTCCGCCAATGGCTCCCGTACCGTTTTTCACGTGGCTGCTGCCATAATAAAGGCTGATATTGTCGGTGAAGAACACCGGTATCTGCGAGAAATCGAAAGTTCCGGACATCGGCGGCGTGATGTTGATGCCGTTCCAATTCACCCGGGTCTGCGAAGCCCCCGCTCCACGGAAAGAGGCGGTAGACAAAGCTCCCATCCCCAAACTCTTTATGTACACGGAAGTGTAATCTGTCAATAGTTCCGCCATCGAACGGGTCTTGTTCGCCTGAATGATTTCAGGATCGATACGGCTGACTCTCGCTCCGGCATTGGCTTCGTTGGCATGCCGGATGCGCTGACGCACCACCTGCACTGTATCCAGCACCCCGTACATGGCGACGGAATCACGCTTCTGCGCCACCCCGGACAGAACGCTACACAACAGCAATGCTGTCAACAAACCTCCCATACTGCAAAATCCTCTCATAATGTATCTGATTAATATTCATATCCCGGGAAATACACCTGACTCGGATATACCCCCACCCGATAACTGTCCACCCGTCCGTTTTCACGGTAACAACGGACATATCCGCGCTGAGCAGTGTAGTCTAAACAGTCGCACAGATAGACATCGCCTGTCGGACCTACGGCAAATCCGTACATCATACTCACACCCGGCAGAGCGCGATAGTGCTCAAACACTCCTGTATCCACATTCAGACGAAATACACTCTGCTGTTCGTACACTCCCTGATTGTTAGGCTCTTCCGAACGGGTCATGGCATTGAAATAAATCCACGTCCCTGTCGGGTCGATATCCGTCCGGTTGTAATTGATATGCCTCAGAGCACCCACCACTCCTTCCGGCAACTGCTCGCCCAACGGCAACTCATACTTCTTGACCACCCGTTCGCGCAACGGGTCAACACAAACCAGCACAATCCCAGCCACCTTATTGCCCTGCTTACGGTTCATCAACACCCAAAGCTTGCCGTGCTTGTCCTTCAGTATCCGGCAAGTCTTGGTATACTCTTCATTATACACCTCCCGCAACAGCCGGGCCTCCTCTTTTACAATACGATTGGCATCAAACACCATCAAACCACGCGACGTTATCCCGAATATTTTATTCTCGGCACCGACCAGATATTCTATCCAGGCAGGGATGGAGATATATTCTAATGGTTCGCCATACGGCTTCACTGTACGAATCCTCACCAACTGGTTGTGCAAGTCCGACACAACAGCCTCCGTCGGCGACACCGGCACAATCTGCCGCGGAAACCCCGCCTGCTTGTACAGTATCGTGCCTAACGAGCGGAAAGTCACCGGGTCCAGAATCTCTATCTTTTTGGAATTGTTCATGGCAACAAAATACTTCCCGTTAATCAGTGTCACCGATTGTGCCACGTCCCCCATCGGACGATGGTTGACATCCTGGAAAGCATCCACCACGACAGAACTGTCCCGATACACGACAGAGAGCGCACCGGCATTCGTGTTCAACAATCCTTCGTTGAGCACCAGACACTCTATCGGAGCATCCTTCAACGAACCTCCCGGATAAAGACCCGGCTTGTCACATGCAGTAAACAGCATCCCGGACACAGCAACCGACAGAAAACAAAAAAATCTTCTCAATATCATTTCCAATTGGAATTTATCAAGGAAAAAACACAATAGAATAGTCACAAAGATTCAAACTGACGACCAATTCAACGTTTGCCTTCCCCTTAAACGTTAAACAAATGCTACATTGGCAGGTCTTCTGACTCGTTTCCCTCCCCGGCTTCCTTCCCATCCTGCTATACGAGGACAGTGGACAACGATTGCCGGCAAGGTTACAGAAACTTACAGCAGTGGGTCTGTTCCGGATTTTCACCGGATTCCCTTTTAATCCGGATACCGACAGTTGATAATCGGTCCGAAACCAAAACGGCGCAAAAGTATAGCTATTTTTTCAATCAAAAAAGTCATTTAACGAAATTATAATTAGCTTATTTCCCTTTCATATCCCTCCCTCCTTCCCAACAACCTCATCCGAAGCTCCGCCATTGCTCCGCCCACCCCTTTCGGGTGAGCTTCGGATGAGCTTCGGGTTAGGAACGGATTAATGTAAAAGGGGAGTAAAACATCGGTAAGAGATGATTCGGATACACAGAAAAGTGCAAAGGGAATGCATTCGATGTTGCTTTATCAAAATTAATCTTTACCTTTGCCGCCGGATTTGGTGCTTGAGTCCCGTCGGGGGCAAAAGTGAAAAGGGAATCGGGTGAGAATCCCGGACTATCCCGTAGCTGTGAACTTTTTAACTGTTCCGCACGTCTTGTACCACTGATAAACATCGGGAAGGTAGCGAAACATAAGTAAGTCAGAAGACCTGCCAAATCTATTCGAAGTTGATAGTTCTCGAGGGTTAGACTGTCAATATCGGTGAATTTACAATATTTTTTAGGCATAAATAAAACATCAATTATGGAATTGCTGAATCATCTGTTATGGGGAAACGAATCCCTCTGGGGTGGCGGCGTAGCCCACTCTATTCTGATTTTATCGTTGGTCATCACCCTGGGTATCATGCTTGGGAAAATAAAGGTAGCAGGCATATCTTTGGGTGTCACCGGAATCTTGTTTGTCGGCATCGCATTCGGACATTTCGGTCTGAATATAAACGGACACCTGCTTCATTTTCTGAAAGAATTCGGTCTGATACTTTTTGTCTACTCCATCGGTCTGCAGGTAGGACCCGGATTTTTTGCCTCGTTCCGTAAAGGAGGAATCACTTTGAACAAGCTTGCTGTCATCATTGTGCTGTCGGGTGTAGCTGTCACAATCGCTTTATACTACATCACCGGATTGCCCATCACCACCATGGTGGGAATCATGTCGGGAGCCGTAACCAATACACCCGGCCTGGGAGCAGCCCAGCAGGCTTACAGTGACATTCATTTCGGGGCTGACGCCACCGACATTGCCACCGGCTATGCTGTTGCCTATCCGTTGGGAGTAATCGGCGCCATCCTGACAATCCTGTCGCTACGCTATCTGCTGCGCATCAACGTGAAAAACGAAGAAAAGGAAGCCGGCGAAGGTGCGGATGCCAACCAAGGTCCGGCAACGGTCCGGGTAACACTGAAAATTGTCAATCAGGCACTGGAAGGCAAAAGCATCGCCGACCTGCAACGGTTGGCCACCCGGCAATTTGTCGTTTCCCGCATTTGCCATGTCGGCAACCGGCCGGAATTGGTGGATGCACACACCATCCTGCACTGCGGCGACAAAATACTGATTATCACCTCTCAGGACGACCTTGAAGCCATCACCGCACTGGTGGGTGTTGAGGAGGAAATGAACTGGCATGACATATCCAAAGATATGGTTTCGCGCAGAATAGTAATCACCAAACCCGAATTGAACGGGAAACGCCTGTCCGAACTACAAATCCGCTCGGCATGCGGAGTCACCATCACACGCATCAACCGTGCCGGCATCGACCTGGTGGCTGCCGGCAATCTGCCCCTGCAATTGGGCGACCGTGTCACCGTTGTCGGTCCGGAATTATCGGTGTTGCAGGCAGAGCAACGTTTTGGCAATTCATTAAAACGCCTGAACCACCCCAATCTGATTGCCATTTTCATCGGTATTGCTCTCGGAGTGCTGCTCGGCAGCCTCTCATTCCAATTCCCCGGTATCCCGCAGCCTGTCAAGCTCGGACTGGCAGGAGGTCCGCTGATTGTAGCCATCTTAATCGGCAGATATGGTCCTCATTATAAAATGGTGACTTATACGACGATGAGCGCAAACCTTATGCTCCGCGAAACCGGTATCTCTCTCTTCCTTGCCGGCGTCGGTCTGGGAGCCGGAGAGAATTTCATCCCCACGCTCCTCAATGGCGGATTTATATGGATTCTATACGGATTTTTCATTACCGTCATCCCCTTGCTCATAGCAGGTATTATCGGCAAAAAACTATACAAAATCAATTATTACACCTTAATCGGTGTTCTTTCAGGCTCGTCCACCAATCCACCGGCATTGGCATTTTCATCCGAACTGACCACAACGGACGCACCATCGGTAGGATATGCAACAGTCTATCCTCTGACCATGTTCCTCCGCGTACTGGCAGCCCAACTGCTCATACTCCTGCTTGCGTAATACGTCCGGTCCGCACCATTGCCTACACAGCCACGTGCGGACCGGATTATGCAAAAAAAACTATTCTTCAAATTGGTTGTTCTTGAAAAAAAATATATATTTGTCGCTGAATCGGTTCTGTATTTTCTTTCTGAAAATATAGATTAAAAGGGAATTGGGTGAGAATCCCAGACAGTCCCGCTGCTGTGAAACTCCGTTTCAACATCCTGAAACGACTTTTGCCACTGGTTTGTGAAGAATAAATCGGGAAGGCTTCAGGATGGGAGTCAGTCAGAAGACCTGCCATTCATTAAAGATTCATATCCTCGTGGGTTAGGCTGTGAATGTAAAGTAGGTATATATAAAAAAACATGGTTACATACCACTTGAAGTCTGCAATGCAGGCTTATGCGTTGTGAACATATAATTTAATAGTATGATACAGAAAATACTGATTGCCAATCGAGGCGAAATTGCTGTCAGAGTAATTCGCTCTTGTCGGGAAATGGGTATACGTTCAATAGCTGTCTTTTCGGAAGCCGACCGTACAGCTCGCCACGTACTCTATGCCGACGAAGCTGTCTTCATAGGCTCAGCCGCAGCCAAGGAAAGCTATCTGAATATCGAAAAAATTATCGAAGCTGCCAAACAGCATCATGCGGATGCCATTCATCCCGGCTACGGTTTTCTATCTGAAAACGCCGAATTTGCCCGCCGCTGCCAACAAGAAGGCATTGTATTTATCGGTCCGTCAGCAGAAACGATGGAAACGATGGGCGATAAGATAGCTGCCCGCAAACGAATGATAGAAGCAGGAGTTCCTGTCGTCCCCGGCACACAACAGCCCCTGCAAAGCGCTGAAGAAGCCATCCATCTCTGTCATGAAATTGGTTTTCCGGTCATGCTGAAAGCATCTATGGGCGGAGGCGGAAAAGGAATGCGATTGATTAACAAGGAAGAAGAGATTGAAGAATTCTACAATTCTGCCCGAATGGAATCGCTTTCATCTTTTGGCGACGATACCGTCTATCTGGAAAAATTCATCGAAAACCCGCACCACATCGAATTCCAGATTTTAGGCGACAACCATGGCAATGTCATTCACCTCTGCGAACGCGAATGCTCCATACAACGCCGCAACCAGAAAATCATTGAAGAATGCCCCTCTCCCTTTATCTCACAGGAATTACGCAGCCTGATGGGCGAGAAAGCAGTTGCCGCAGCCCGTGCTGTCCGATACTCGGGAGCAGGAACTATCGAATTTCTGGTGGATAACAACCACCGGTTCTATTTTCTTGAGATGAACACCCGCCTGCAGGTGGAACACCCTATCACCGAGGAAGTGTTGGGAATCGACCTTGTAAAGGAGCAAATCCGTATAGCCAACAATGAACAGCTACACTTACGGCAAGAAGATGTCGTCCAACGCGGCCATGCCATGGAGTGTCGCATCTGCGCCGAGGACACTGCCAATAATTTCATGCCGTCGCCCGGTGTTATCCGCCAACTGACAGAGCCCAACGGAATCGGCGTACGTATCGACAGCTATGTATACGAAGGATACGAGATTCCCGTATATTACGACCCGATGATTGGCAAACTGATTGTATGGGCAACCAATCGCACTTATGCATTGGAAAGGATGCGCCGAGTCCTGCACGAATATAAAATCACCGGATTGAAAACAAATATCAGCTACCTCAGACGCATCATGGATATCCCTGATTTTGAAAACGGACAATACGACACCTCTTTCATTGAACGGCACAGCGAAGAGTTGCAGCATCCGGTACACCCCGAGGAACAAGACGAATCGGAGAACATTGCCATGATTGCCGCCTATATGGACTATTTAATGAATCTGGAAGAAAACGCTCCGGGCACAACAACCGACAACCGCCCCATCAGCCGGTGGCGCGAATTCGGATTACAAAAAGGAGTTCTCAGAATATAAACTATCACCTGTCAATATGGAAATACATATCGGAAAACGAATCGCAAACATATCTCTGCTCAACAAAGAGGGCAACAGTGTACAGCTCAGTATCGACGGCACTCCCTACAATGTGGACATTGTAATGGCGGAAAACGGCGCCTGTTCCATACTGCATAACGGACATTCCTATAATGCAGAACTCATCCGCTCGCAAAACAGAAAGAATTATCAGGTCAACACACTCTTTACGTCGCATTCCATCGATATCATCGATTCGCAAGCCAAATACCTGCGCATGAAAAGAAACACCGAGGAAAAACAAAGCGACAAAATCATCTCTCCGATGCCCGGAAAGATTATAAAAATCCCTATCCGACAAGGGGATACCATCAATGCCGGAGACATTGTCATGGTGCTTGAAGCCATGAAAATGCAAAGTAACTACAAGGTAAGTTCCGATTGTCGGGTGGTCGACATCCTGGTCAACGAAGGGGATACAGTCAATGCCAACCAAGTGTTAATGAAACTAGAGCTTATAAACGGAGAAGAAAATGGAAAAAGAGAAACTATATAGAAAATTTGAAGAGCTGAATCAAACAGCTTCCTTAGGCGGAGGTTCCGACCGGATTGAGAAACAACACGAATCCGGACGCATGACAGCACGCGAACGCATCGAAATGCTGTTGGACAAAGGTACGTTTGTGGAATTAGACAAATTCGTAACCCATCGGTGCAGCAATTTCGGCATGGAAAAAAACAAGATACTCGGAGATGGAGTGGTTTCCGGATACGGCAAAATCGAAGGCCGACAGGTCTTTGTTTACGCTTACGACTTCACCGCCTTCGGGGGGACTCTCAGTCAGACCAACGCTGCCAAAATCGTCAAGGTGCAAAGCCTCGCATTGAAAAACGGCGCCCCTATTATTGCCTTGAACGATTCCGGAGGAGCACGCATCCAGGAAGGAATCGGCAGCCTGGCAGGATATGCTTCCATTTTTTATCAAAATACAATGGCATCCGGAGTCATACCTCAAATATCGGCGATACTGGGTCCCTGTGCCGGTGGAGCCTGCTATTCGCCGGCACTCACGGACTTTATCTTTATGGTGAAAGAGAAAAGCCACATGTTCATCACAGGACCGGATGTGGTCAAAGCCGTGACACACGAGACTATAGACAAAGAAGAATTAGGCGGCGCCTACATACACAGCAGTAAAAGCGGCGTGACCCACTTTATGTGCAGCAGTGAGGAAGAGACCCTTATGAGCATCCGCGAACTCCTCGGCTTTCTCCCGTCCAATAACATGGAAGATGCACCCACCCGACCGTGCACCGATGATACCCATCGGGAAATAGAGGCATTGCAAAACATCATCCCGGACAATCCAAACGTTCCTTACGATATTAAAGATATCATCGAACCGGTCATGGACAACCAATATTTCTTTGAGGTCATGCCCCATTTTGCCAAGAACGTCGTTGTCGGATTTGCCCGTTTAGGCGGCCGTTCGGTGGGAATCATTGCCAACCAACCCGCTTATCTGGCAGGAGTTCTGGACATCGATGCCTCAGACAAGGCAGCCCGCTTCATCCGTTTCTGCGATTGTTTCAACATTCCGTTAATCACTTTTGAAGATGTGCCCGGATTCCTACCGGGGTGTCAGCAAGAACACGACGGCATCATCCGCCACGGAGCAAAAATCGTATATGCGTATGCCGAAGCCACAGTCCCCAAAATCACCCTGATTACGCGCAAGGCTTACGGCGGCGCCTATATCGTCATGGCAAGCAAACCCACCGGAGCAGACATCAATCTGGCTTACCCCATGGCAGAGATTGCCGTCATGGGAGCTGAGGGTGCCGTCAATATTCTATTCCGGAATTGTGGCGAAGCGGAAAAAGCACAAGCAATGGAAATGTATAATGAAGAGTTTTCAAATCCATACCGGGCTGCCGAATTAGGATTCATCGACGAAATCATCATGCCCAGACAAACCCGTTACAAATTAATACAAGCTCTCGAAATGGCAAAAAACAAAAGTCAGAGCAATCCTCCAAAAAAGCATGGCAACATACCGTTATAACATAAAACAATCTGTAAAACAAACACAATATCATGAAAAATGAAACTCCTATTAATTCAAATATTCCTCTGTTGAGGAAAAAATTGGATTTACTGCTCCGCACAGGCAAATTGTTGATGGAAAGCGCAGCTGACACCAATCGCATAGAGCGCACAATGAAACGGGTCGCCGCATTTATGGAAATTCCCGAAGACAAGCTCCATCTGGATATCCGCTGGACAATGATTATGGTAAACGTCAGCGATGAAAGCAATTCCTTCTCCAAGTTTCAAAAATGCCAGAAACACGGAATCAATATGACAACCATTACAGAGGTCAGCCAATTGTCGTGGAAGGCTCTCAGAGAAAACTACACACTCACACAATATGAAGAAGAGCTACAGAAAATCGCTTGTAAGCCACGCAACTACCTACCTAATCTCGTAGCAATCGGGGCTGGTTTTGCCTGCGGCGGATTCTGCAAGCTGTTCGGTTGCGACTGGATGGCCTTCCTGTTTACATCGTTGTGCGCATTTATCGGTTTCCATATCCGCACACTCTGTATTGAGAAAGGTGTCAACGTGTATATGAGTATCGCCATGGCAGCCTTTATATCCACCTGCCTGGCGTACGCATCTTCCTTCACAGGATTATCCACTACCCCTTACCAGCCGCTCCTGGCGTGTGCCCTGTTTATCGTCCCCGGAGTCCCTTTAATCAACTTTGTGGACGATATGATAGACAACCACCTGCTGGTCGGTATCACACGTGCTGCCAACACCATTGTCATCATGGGAGCCATGACATTCGGTATTGCCTTTGCCATCCAGATATTGGTGATGAACGATACGGAAATTGACTATAAATTCAATGAACTCAGCATGATTCCCCACGATCCATACTATATCTATGCTATTGCTGCGGCCATTGCTGCCGTGGGTTTTTCCATGATTTTCAACATCCAACGAAGATTGCTGTGGGTGGTTGCAATTGGAGGTATTATTGCTGTGTGCACCCGAAATTTTGTAAACTTAAACTTAGGATACGGTCCTATCATCGGCTCATTCATCGGAAGTATTGTTGTCAGTTTGCTGGCAGTGAAAGCATCCCACTATTTCCATGTACCCATCCACGTACTTGCCATCCCATCGGTCATCCCGATGATTCCGGGAGTTTTGATGTATCGTTCCATATTTGCGTTCATCAATATGCAAGGCGTTATTGGAGAAGTCACGAATGCCTTTTTAAATGGCACCAATTCTGCATTGATTATTCTCTGCATTTCCTTGGGCGTGGCCATCCCGAATATCTTTGCACGGCGCTATACCTTGCGAAAACCGTATCATCATTAGAAAACTCCAATAATAAACAGAAAAAAAATCGGCAAACATCCGTGCAATACAGAAAAAATTGATACTTTCGCATCAATTTACATTTTTGGAAATGCGACATTACGACTATATCATTGCAGGAAGCGGACTTGCAGGTTTGTATACAGCATATCATGCAGCAGCATACGGAAAGGTTGCGCTTTTGACTAAATCAGGAATTACTGAGAGTAATTCCTATTTTGCACAGGGAGGCATTGCTGCCGTCACTGACGAGGACGATGCGCCAGCCCTCCATTTTGAAGACACCATTATAGCCGGACGCGGATTATGCGACTATCCGGCTGTCAATATTCTGGTAAACGAGGGACCGCAACGTATCCGCGAACTGATTGCCGAAGGCATGCACTTCGATATGGAAGACGGCAGCCTTGCGCTGGGACTTGAAGGCGGACATCACCGGAAGCGTATCCTTCATGCAGGAGGCGATGCTACCGGTCGTATGGTGACCAGCTTTATGATCAGCAAGGTGATTAACCATCCACGCATCGATATTTTCGAAAACCACTCTGTCATCGGTATTCTGGAAGAAAACAACACTTGCTACGGTGTGCGTGCCTGGAATCTGGTGACTCAATCGGAAGAGCTCTATACGGCTCCACACACATTCCTCACATTGGGAGGTACTTCCGCTATTTATAAACGTACCACAAATCCCCACACCACCATCGGAGACGGGCTGGCACTCGCCTACAATGCGGGCTGCGAAATCGCCGACATGGAGTTTATACAGTTCCACCCTTCCGCTATCTGTACGAATTCCGAAGAGGCATTTCTAATCAGTGAGGCAGTCAGAGGGGAAGGTGCCTGGCTTATCAACCAGAATGGCGAACGCTTTATGCCGGCTATTCATGAATTGGCAGAACTGGCTCCCCGTGATATTGTGGCACAGTCCATCTACGGACAGATGCGCAAATATAATCAGGATTTTGTATGGCTGTCACTCAAACACTTGAATCCGGAGGTCATAAAACACCGCTTCCCGACTATATACGAAAAATGTAAGGAACTGGGTATCGATATGTGCGACCGTATTCCGGTGGCTCCGGCAGCACACTACATGGTAGGCGGAGTGAGAACCGACCTTAACGGACAGACCAATATTCGTAATTTATATATCTGTGGTGAATTGGCTTCATCGGGCATTATGGGCGCAAACCGATTGGCATCCAACTCGCTGATTGAATGCCTTGTATTTGGTAAAAGAGCGGTGGAAGCTTCCCGCCAATACCAACAAACGGAGGAAACACCTCACTTTGCCATGCGCTACCACTACAACGAACAGTATGCTCCCGTATACGTTCAATTGAAACAACAGATTTCCAAATTGATGACGGTGCATGCAGGAATTATCCGCAATGCCACATTGCTACAAGAGGGATTGGAACAACTGAAACAACTGGAAAAAGAGATTCCGTCCGAAGAAAACGAGTACTACTCTCTCATCAGCCACAACCTGATTACAGTGGCAAGGCTGATTATCGGTTCTGCTCTCTTCCGACAAGAAAGTCGTGGCGGTCACTTCCGTGAAGATTTCCCGCAAAGCGATGAAAAATATCTGTTCCATATTGTGCAACAGAAAGACAAAGAAATCAAGACTATACCCATTGATGTAAATATGTAAAAATCATATAATATGCAGTACGATAAATTGATTGACCAACTGATAGACCTTGCCATTGAAGAGGATATCGCAACAGGAGACGTAACAACCAATTCTATTATTCCCGCACATTCCCGCGCTGTAGCAGAAATGAAGATGAAAGCCGACGGAGTGATTTCCGGTCTGGAAATAGCAAAGAGAGTATACGAACGCTTTGAAAAAGACATTGTATGGGAACCCAAGGTGAAAGACGGAGACAGAGTAAAGAAAGGCGATATCATTTTGCGCATTGAGGCGAGCTACCGTTGTCTGTTGTTGGGAGAACGTTTGTCGCTGAACATCCTGCAACGCATGTCCGGTATTGCAACCGAAACTGCCAAATACGTGAAAGAACTGGCCGGTACACATACTCAATTGCTGGATACCCGTAAAACAGCTCCGGGACTGCGCATTCTGGATAAAATGGCTGTAAAAGACGGAGGAGGTACCAACCACCGCATGGGACTTTATGATATGTCTATGATTAAAGACAATCATATCAAGGTGGCAGGCGGCATCACCAATGCCGTGAAAGCTGTACGTGCCAATATCCCTGCAAATATTAAAATCGAGGTGGAAACGACCAATCTTGACGAGGTGCGCGAAGCATTGGCAGCCAAAGCAGATATTATCATGCTCGACAATATGAACAATGCCGATATGGCTGAAGCCGTAAAAATCATTAACGGAGCTGCCAAAACAGAAGCATCCGGAAATATGAGCATCCCAAGATTGAAAGAGGTGGCTGCAACAGGCGTTGACTTTATCAGTGTAGGTGCCCTCACCCACTCTGTTACAGCACTTGATATCAGTATGAATATAAAATAGGAAGGATTAAGAATTCTTATTATCTTTGAGCCCATAAATAAAGAATGTTATGACGAATACGGAAATCATTGACAGAATACAGCAACTGAAGAAAGAAAAAAATGCCGTGATTCTGGCACATTATTATACGCGTCCGGAAGTGCAGGATATCGCAGATTATTTAGGCGATTCACTTGGGCTGTCTCAAGAAGCAGGCAAAACGGATGCCGATATTATTGTATTCTGCGGAGTGCATTTTATGGCAGAAACAGCTGCAATTATCTCTCCCGATAAGAAAGTGCTTATCCCTGCCCTACACGCCGGCTGCTCGTTGGCAGAAAGCATTACAGGATATGATTTGAAGAAATGGAAAGAAGCAAATCCGGACGGCATTGTGGTCAGCTATGTAAATACAACAGCTGAAGTGAAAGCCTGGACCGACATCTGCTGCACTTCTGCCAATGCACTGAAAGTGGTGGAAAGTTTACCACGAGACCAGAAAATATTGTTTGTACCGGATAAGAATCTGGGTAGCTGGATTATGAAGGAAACAGGACGTCATCTGGAATTGTGGGAAGGCGACTGTTGCGTTCATGCCCGCATCTCTGCAGAGATGATACTGGAAAAGAGCCGTGAATATCCGGAAGCGGACATTCTCATTCATCCCGAATCAGACTGTTCACATGACGACCGCATTTTGAATCTGCCACAAGCATATATGTATTCAACAGCCGGAATGATTAAACATGCAAACAAATCACCGAAAAAACAATTTATCATTGCAACGGAGATTGAAACATTACATAAATTGAAAAAAGATAATCCGGACAAGGAGTTTATCCCTATCCACCCGCAAACCATTTGCGGCCAGATGAAAAAGGTGACCTTGGAAGGAGTACTTGAAGCATTGGAAAAAGAGCAGCACATCGTAAAAGTTTCTGACGAAATCCGTGAACGTGCCTTGAAACCCATAGAACGGATGCTCACTATTTGCTAAATACTGTAAAAACAATAAGAACTATGAATATATCACTGAATTGGCTGAATGATTATCTGAAAACAGATTTGAATGTTGAAGAAATCTGCGAAATACTGACAGCTATCGGTCTGGAAGTTGGCGGCTATGAAAAAATAGAATCTATTCGAGGCGGACTGAAAGGTCTGGTGGTAGGCGAAGTGAAAACTTGCGAAAATCACCCGGATTCAGACCATCTGCACGTCACTACGGTCGATGTGGGAGACGGACGTCTCACTCCTATTGTCTGTGGAGCACACAATGTGGCAGCCGGACAAAAAGTGATTGTTGCAACTATCGGCACTGTGCTTTATGATGGCGATAACGAATTTACCATAAAGAAATCAAAACTACGCGGTTGTCCGTCCGAAGGAATGATTTGTGCCGAAGATGAAATCGGTGTCGGCGACTCACACGACGGCATTATCGTACTGCCAGCCGATGTAAAAGTGGGAACTCCTGCTGCCGAATATTATAACATCACCAACGATTACTGCATTGAAGTGGATATTACACCCAACCGCGTTGACGGAGCATCACACATCGGTGTTGCACGAGACTTGGCTGCATACCTGCAACAAACTCGCGATATACATTACACACTGCCCTCTGTTGATGCATTTAAAGTGGACAACAACACTGCCGGTATCGGTATTGAAGTTGTACGTCCGGAAGCGTGCCCTCGTTATGCCGGAGTGTGCATCGAAGGAGTTAAGGTGCAGCAATCACCGGAATGGCTACAAACCCGTCTGAAGGCTATCGGTCATAATCCGATTAATAATATTGTGGATGTTACCAATTATGTCCTGTTTGAATTAGGACAGCCTCTACACGCTTTCGATAAGGACAAAATCAAAGGCAATAAAGTGGTGATTCGCAGTTTCCCGAACGGCACTAAATTTACCACGCTTGATGGTGTAGAACGCGAATTAAATGAAAACGACTTGATGGTGTGCAATACGGAAGAGCCGATGTGTATTGCCGGTGTATTCGGAGGATTGGATAGCGGTATCACAGAACAAACAACTAATGTATTTCTGGAAAGTGCTTGCTTTGATCCGGTATTTGTCCGGAAGACAGCACGCCGTCATGGCTTAAGCACTGATGCGTCCTTCCGTTTTGAAAGAGGAACAGACCCCAATATTGTGATTTACGCACTGAAACGTGCTGCTTTGTTGATTCAGGAAACCGGTGGTGGAAAAATCACGTCAGATATCATTGATATCTATCCGAATCCAATTGCCGATTTTGAGGTAGAACTGCTTTATTCTCATGTAGATCGTCTGATAGGAAAAGCAATAGGACATGATACTATAAAGAATATTCTGCGTGCATTGGAAATAAAAATCGTAGAGGAAAACGAAGACAGATTGTTGTTGCACGTTCCGCCTTACCGTGTTGACGTACGTAGAGAAGCTGACGTAATAGAAGATATTTTACGTATTTATGGCTTCAATAACATTGAAGTTCCTGCTAAAGTAAATTCTACATTGAGCTACTCCGAAAAACCGGATGATTTTCAATTGAAAAACAAAATATCTGATTTATTGGTAGCCAATGGTTTCTACGAAATCATGAACAACTCTCTGACAAAAGCTGCTTATTTTGAGAATCTTGAAACTTATAAACCGGAAAATACAGTCATGCTTTTCAATCCGCTTAGTTCGGATTTGAACGCAATGCGACAGACCCTTCTGTTTGGCGGCCTCGAAACGATTGCGCATAACGTTAACCGTAAAAGTAATAACCTTCGCTTATTTGAGTTTGGTAAAGCATATAGTTTCACTAAAAAAGAGGGAGACAACCACTTGAAACAATATAAAGAGGAAGATAAATTATCCTTGTTTATAACAGGTGACAAAACTCAAATTTCTTGGAATAGCAAAGCTCAAAAAAGCGACTTTTTCACTATAAAATGCTATGTGGAAATGATTCTGACACGCTTGGGTTTCAAACCGGACACTCTTACAATAGACGAAACAAGTGAGGATATTTATCGTGAAGGTCTTGTATACAGCCAGAACGGCAAGCATATTGTCACAATGGGAATGTTAAATCACAAGGTATTGAAGCAGACGGACATCGAGCAAGATGTATATTATGCGGAATTTTCGTGGGAAAATATAATAAAGGCTTTGAAGAATCATGCTATCACCTTTACACCGATGGCAAAATTCCCGGCAGTAAAACGAGACCTGGCTTTATTGTTGGATAAGAAAATCACGTTCAAAGAGGTGCGTGATATAGCCCTGCGCACAGAGAAAAACCTACTAAAATCTGTAAACTTATTCGATGTATATGAAGGAGAAAAATTAGGCGTTGGCAAGAAATCCTATGC
This sequence comes from uncultured Odoribacter sp., assembly GCA_934725835.1. Classification (GTDB taxonomy): domain Bacteria; phylum Bacteroidota; class Bacteroidia; order Bacteroidales; family Marinifilaceae; genus Odoribacter. The sequence continues at coordinate 97 of CAKVCR010000011.1, read as the reverse complement.
AGTAAGTTTCTTGTTGCAAGATGAAGAGAAAACGCTTACAGACAAACAAATCGATAAGATTATGAACAAATTAATGGGGGCTTACAAACACCTGTTA
>CAKVCR010000010.1 GCA_934725835.1 uncultured Odoribacter sp. | reverse complement strand
GTCCGGGGCGTTCCGACCCCCTTTGCGGTGTTGGTTGTCCGGGGCGGCGTGAGCTGTCCGGGGCGAAACGGTTTGACTGAAAAACCTAAAAAAACAGTATCCAAGATATATTCGAGCGTCGCCGGTGCATGAGAGTTAGGCTCATGGTACGAGATTGTGAAAATCCCCGGAGGTTTAGCTACTGATCCTAAGCTCGGCTTGAGTAACGAAAGCCGTGTTATCCCCTGACTACGAAAAAAATTGGGGTATGCCCGAACGAATCAAACGCAACCGGACGACAATCATGGCATGATTCACCCAAGGGTGGATTTTACCGTTCGGATACTGTTCCAAGGAACAGCCCGGATTGCCCAAGCAAGCGAATGATTTCAGTAGTGTGAATTGTTCGATTACATTCGCTTCATGCGAATAAACCTATATATCAAGCACACCGTCGAACGGGATGTTTGTCGGTGTGCTTTCATATGGGCTTATCAGCACATAAATTCAAAAATTGAAGGGAAGATCGTTATGACTAAGGAAGAGAAAGTTGCCAAGATGGCCGAACTCGATGCCAAGCTGAGAGAACAGGTGAAGCAGTTCAACGATGCTATGCTGGACGGTCGGTTCAACGATGCAACCAAGCTGAACACTGAGATGGAAGAGACTGTCGGCGAATATGCCGGCATCGCCCGTGGCATTTGCTTCGACGAATGCGCCGCCACGGAAGACCCCATGATGGCAGCTATCAAGCGTCTGTCCTATACGGTTATCGCCGTCAAGGACGTGAAGAAGGACAAGGAAGCAGCCGTCGCCACCCGTGAGGTTATCGAGAAGGATCGACAGATCGATCTGCTCAAGCTCCATAAGTACATTGAGGGCGGTATCGGCCACGACAAGAGCTGGAACCACTATGTGGAGAAGTTCAATTTCCTGATGACTGCCCAGAAGGCCGTCGATCTGGGAATCGACCCCAAGGCAATCAACGACTCCTATGCCATGAGCGACATCTCCAAGCAGATCGACATGGGCAAGACCCCCACCAGCAAGACCAACATCCTGAAGACCCTGACCACCGTGGTTCAGGCCATGGTAGGCGAGGAATACAAGCCCGTCAGCCATGACGTGGCATTCCTGATGAGCGTCTATTCCCGCAAGTCCCGCAAGGCTCTGACCGTCACCTGCGCCAACCATAAGTACATGCGCGGCTACCTGATGGAAATCTGCCATCGTATCGTGACCGGCAAGGCTTACGAACTGGAGTTCAAGGCCACCAAGCAGTAACAGGGGTATCCTCTATCATGCGGAATTTCCTTACCATTCCGAGGAAATTCCGCCCCATATTGGGAATTACATAAGGAAATGGAGCGTCCATGGGTGCTGATTACATGGGGCAAAGAGCGGAAGCGGCCAAGGCTTCTGGGCTGAGCAGCCGGAACAAGAGCTGTACCCGGAAAACGGGGAATCCCAAGCGGCATTTGATAATAGAGCGTGGACTGCATCGACGGAACTCCGTTCCGTCGAATGAGCCGAAATCATAGCGTATAAAATGCCTTACGGGAATCATTACTGTCCATTGACAGAGGAATGGCGCAATGCGATACTCAACAGAGTATAGCGGCACCATGCCGCATTGGAGGGAAATGGAATGTTAGACAATTGCAGCCGTTGCAAAACCCTTTCTAAATGCGTGAGGATATTCGAGACCGGCACGACAGTTAAATGTCCGTATTTTGGTGAACTTCGGGAAATCATGGAGAAACTCCCGAAAAGTTCTGTAAAAACCTGCAGGAATTGCAAAAATTATCAGCCGATAATGAGCGGTACCGGGGAATATCATATTCACGACTACTGTTTCATGTGGCAAAAGCAAATACCGAGATTTGAGATACTTGACAGGTTTGAGTTCGAGGGCGGTTACGACGACATCGAAAGCGGATTCGCAAGTTGTTGGGCTTTCGAGCAAAAAGACGGGGAAATTCAAACCGAATTCCCGGTCATGTTCAGTAGACTATAACAAGCAAGACAGCTCTATATTAAATAGTGTAATAATTCCCCTGTTCTGAAAATGGACAGGGGAATTTACTTTGACTTCTGCGCCCATCCAGATAGACGCGGAATTGAAAGTAAACAGAATCAACAGAGGAGGAATCCACTATGACCTACACATCTTTCCAGGAATTCGCCGCTTCCCGTGGCATTTTCCCGCCCAAACCCACCGTCAAATCCCAGACATGCCGCCGCTGCGGCGCTGTCCTGCGGGAAATCCCCGGTACCAACGTCATGGTTTGTGACGGAGAAGTCGAAAACAAGGAAACCAAGAAGATGGAACCCTGCGGAAACAAAATTCTCCGCAGCCGTGTAAACCCCGCATAAATCCGTAACCAGAGCGCTCAGAGGAATTTCTTCTGAGCGTTTTATTATGGACTTATGTTCCAAACGGGAATTTCATTCCCAATCCTAATAACGGAGGTATCACAATGAGTTACGAAAAATTCCAGCAGCTGATCGGCTCGCTGGTCAAGAAATCCGGAGGCGGTATCTCCGTGGATTTTAACCACATTGACGGGAAATACATAGCCCGGGTATCCGACGGAACCGTGATTACCGGAAATCCGTCCTCTAAGCGTGTCACCGTGCGCTGGAATGGCAGAAACCACCAGGGCATGGCGGTTATCGCTTAAAGGAGGTGAAGACCGTTGGGTGAGACGGAATACGATCAATTCCGGGAAGGACAAATTGTCCATATTGTTACACAGAGGGTAGACACCGGCCCCGGCTGGGCGCAGGGAATGGACGCCTATTTCGGAATGGATGCCCAAATTGTAAATGCATTCGAATCGGGAGATCGTTTTGAGCTTGATATCGATGGTGGGCAATTCCTTTGGTGCCCGGAAATGTTTCAGGAATACATCGGATACATCCTGGAAGAGCCAATCCCGGATAATACGGAAACTGACACCGTTGTCCAGTCCATTCTCGGGGAATTTGCTTAAACGGAGGAAATATAGCGGCTCTTGCTTAACAGGAGGTGACATCTAATTGATGGATCAGGAATTCAGAGTGGGGCAGGTTATCCATATCGCAACCGAAAGAGTTGATGATTGCTGGGAATGGCTCCCTGATATGGATCGGTATTTCGGAGCGGAAGCCAGAATTACCTACATTGATGAACTTGAGGATTTAGTAAAAATCGACATCGACGATGGAAAATTTTGGTGGTCCTATGACATGTTTCAGGAATATGTCGGATATATCCTGGACGATGCCTTCGCATCGGCACTGATGGATTCGCTGTTCGATGGACTATGTTCGTATTATGAAAGGCGGAAAAATAATGAGGAAACGAAGACGTGACCAGGAAATTGTCCACATGTTCATCTGTATTCTCGCTGTGGCGGCGGGGATTCTCGCATTTATTATGATGTTTTTCGCCTTTTGCTGAGGTGTCGTCATGTTCAAAGTTACATACCGTATCCGGGAATCCGGTGTGACCGTTACAAAATCCTTTGATTCTCCGTTCCTTTGCAGGAAAACCGTGGAGAAATTAAAGCGAAGTCGGAAATGCGAGCTGATTTCCTATCCGATATTTGCTTAGTATGGAGGAATCATGAAAGCGTTTTTGATTTTACTGCTCATTGCCTGGCTTGCGGTGAATTGCATCACCAGCAAGTATAAATCTTCCCACCAGCTCGCCTCTATGATCCTGAGCGGGCATTGCTTTGTAGGGAAGGCATCGGCAATGGTATTTTACACTCCGGCGTGGTTTTTGAAAGCCATCCGGGAAATTGTCTTGGCAACCATCAAATGACCAAGAAGGAATTGATCAGGATCGTAGCTGATGAAACCGGACTTCAAAAGAAAGATGTTCGTGCGGTTTTCAACTCCATTTTCTCCAATATCGAGGAGGAAATGGGTAACGGCGGGAAAATCCTGATTACAGGATTCGGAACCTTTGAAACCGCAGTCCGGAAATATCGTTCTTTAGATGACGAGATTTGTCAATTTACTGCTCCGGTGTTTCGTGCCGGAGAAAACCTCAAAAGAATTTGCAGGAGGGAATGAGAAACCATGGAAGCCAAAATCATCCTGAAGCCGGAGGACGTATGGCAGTATTACGTTGACCATACCGACGAGCTTCGGGAGCATATGAAGCTGATTGCGTTCAGTCCGGATTTCGATACGGAAATCCAAATCAGTGAGGACGGAGATTTGCTGACGGCACATGTGTACCTGAATGACCAGGAAATTGCCGCCGAGGAGATGATCAACGCCTTTGATACGAAGTCCTCTATCGAAAAAATGTATAAGGAGTACATCTACAATGCCGAGGAATTTGTGGAGCAGTGGAAGCTCCAGCAGGATGATGACGAAGAGGAAGACCTGATCGAAACCAGAGAGCTGGAGCTGGATGATGCCGCCTATGAGTTCCTGGTTTCTATCCTGGGGGAGGCCTTTGACGTTCACTCCAAAGAAACCCAGGAAATCCTGGAGGATGTAAAGGATTGCGTCCTTCCTATGCTGTACGAAAAGCACGGTATTGAAGTGTACCGACCCATGTACATTGCCGATGAAGACGGTAATGAGGAATTTTGTCTGTATCCATATGCGGAAATTACGGAGGAGAAATCATGACTGTAAAAGAACTGATCGAGCAATTGCAGAAAGTTGACGGGAATCTTGTTGTCGCCGGGTATTCTTATCTGGACGAAGGCGATTTCCCCATTGAGATGGTTCGTGTCGCTGAGGTGAATGAGTATGGGATAGATGGCTGCTATTGCCAGGCTGACTCGCATTTCAGTAAGCAGTACGGCGAACCCATGCTTCGAGATCAGAAGGAGGTATGCGTTCTGTCTCGGCGGCATGATTGAGTAAAAAACGAGAGAGGAATCCCTCTCTCGATATGCCGGAACGTGGGTTCCATCCAAAAGATTTCCGGTGCGCACACACGAGGCTGACAGGGTTCACAGAATTGTGAACGAGCAGCAAAAATGAAACGATTTATGCGCATCATGGAAACTCAAAACGGTGGAGTTGGTTCGAGTCCAACATCTGGTAAACTGTATCGGCTGTAGGCTCTTCCCGTCAGCGGAAGCCGGTAGTGTGGATGCCATACCACATCGAAAAGAGTACGTTTTTTAGAATTGAAGGAGTACATAATTATGGCAAAGGTTACTATCGCAGGTAAGGCACTGGTGATCACCTCCAATCTGAAGCTGACCGATCTGGAAACTGTCAAGAAGTATCAGCCCAAGGCTCTGATTCTGATGGGCGGCGAGGATGGTAAGGAACCCGTTTTCGCTGTGACCGCTGTCCGTGGCAGCACCGGCAAGATCGGCACCATCGGCGTGGAATTCGGCGAGGAAACGCACGATGATGCCAAGCTGGCCACTATGACCCTGATGGTTCCCGGTGATGTGAAGGACATGAAGGAGTACGTTGCCGACAAGTACGGCGCTGCTCTGATGAACCTGGCAAAGCTGGAGACCGCCCTGCCTGCTGTCGTTGATTCCATCGCCGCCAGCAAGAAGTCCATCATGGACAATATCAACGTCGCGCAGTAAGAAGCGGCGAACCTTCTCCCCGGCGCTTGTAGCGCCGGGTTTTTCTAACCCGACTCTGAAATCGAGTCGGGTTTTTCACAAGAATAATTCAGGCGGAGTGCCGCCTGTTTTATGAAATACCAAAATTCAAATGAATTAAAGGAGAAATCAAATATGGTTAAGGTTACTGTTGGCAACAATATCAAGCGGAATGCGGTTATCGTCGATTCTACCACCACCCTGCGCAGCGTCCTGAAGGACAACGGCATCGATTACACCCGTGGCACCATGCACCTGGATGGCTGCCCTCTGGCTCCTGGCGATCTGGACAAGACCTTCAACGATCTGGGCATTGGCGAGGAGTGCTGGCTGTTGAACGTAGTCAAAGCGGACAACGCCTGCTGATTACATATTCCATCGGCGGCGGGGAAGTTCCCCGCCGCCGAACAGGAATCTGTTTCGTGTGAACGCAAGATTGGCGGAAATGGTAAGACGCGCCGCAGAAATAGTAGCGGTAGGGTGTGCGCAGCTCTGTTGATGGTTCGAGCCCATCATCTTGCACCTCGTGTTTGGCTATCCAGGCACAAACCGCTTCAAACGAACGAAATGAGGCGGTATAGAAAACCTATCCATACGGGAACGAGAGCCGGTGGAGGCGATGTATGGACTTTTAACTGTGGGAAATGCGGTACGCAGTTGGAAGGTGAAGTTCACGCATCCTTCACCGTTGGAGTTGCGTTCTGCCTAAACTAATTATTGCGGGCAGACGCGGTAAAACGGTACACATGCCGGAATGGCTAAATAGGTAAAGGCATCGGACTTAAAATCCGTGGACGAAAGTCGTTACGGGTTCGACTCCCGTTTCCGGCACCATTATTTGTAATTAACGAAAGGAGAAATCCGGAAAATGTTCAGAAATGCAATCAATGACACACCGTTTCTTGGCACACTTCCTGATTCAGTATTCAGCAGGGTGCGTGGGCAAGCATTCAGAGGGGATTATTCCTTCATTTCCACACTCCGCGCCCTGGTTTTTCCGAGAATGCCAGAAGAGGATGGCATCTCCTTCAGCTATAAGGAGATCACACTCTCCAAAGCGGATGTGGAGCGGAATCACAAAGATGTTATCATGCAGCATATCCTCTCGGTGCGAAGAGGGGGATATATGGCGGCTGGTACGATTCAGCTGTATAACACGTGCAATGGCAATTCTGAATCCAACAAAGCAACATTGGATGCAGTGGAAAAGAATTTCTACGGATTTGTAGGCGGAAACTTTGTAAAAGTGGAGAGGCTGACGGAATATTATAAGAAGATATTCCGCGTTCTTTGCTACATCAACCAGGAGACCAAAACAACCGTGGTTTTCACGGACAATATTGATCTGCGAAGATTCCATCTCCTCCAGGTTGCGATTCCGGTCATGCTTCCCTGGTATTTTTCTCCGGAAGCTGGCGTTACCGACCAGGAAAAAGCAATTTTGGAGTCCTTTAATGAGAAAACGCCGGATAACTACATGGCGGCGATGAACGCAGCTGCGGAGAAATATGATTTCCGCACCATGAAAATCAAAAATGAACTCGGCAATTTCGAAAACCGTTTTCTGGAGCGGGAAGCACAGAGTGCCCGCAACAATCTGGAGCGGTATCTGTCTGCTGTCAGGAGCCATGAAGAAGATATTGCGAGTATTATGAAGCAGTATTATGACGAGGACATCCGTTTGGCGGGCATTCAAGCAAAAATTGCAGCTGGCGATGGCACTTCTGAAATCGTGAGCTATTTCATTCGTAATAGAAATCTGTCTCTGATTTCTGTTGAACGTAATCGGCTTATCTTTGAGTGCAAGGGCTATTTGTCTTATTTCGATGAAGAGGGCGTAAAGCGGAATCTCAACAACAGAAACAGTGTTGTTTACTATGCAAGCGACAGAATTCCCGCCGATGACATCGCAATGCTGATGAAAGCAATCTTCCTGGATCAGAAGCTTCGTATGAAATTCTGTGCAAGCTATATTTTCGACCTGTCTGGGTATGTAAGAGCCAACTCTCATGCGGCCTACGGCTCTGAATTTAATGACTGTATGCCGAACCCGCACATCGACGAATATAGCTGCCTCGGCAATTACGAACGTGTGATCAACGAATACCTTCGCAAGCACGATTATGTTGGGGCAATTGAACAGTGTATCAGCTCCTGCATGAGTCTGAATTTTGCGGACTCTACGGTGATCAGCGAGTTCATGCGCCGGATTTCCGGAAGCTCGAGTAGCCGGGTGAATTCCCGTTGTATTGAACTCCCGGATGGAAGTGTTGTATCGCCCAGAGAGGCAATTCAGTGGTTGAAGGATCAGAATGAGCAAAAGAAAGCGGAGGAAGCAGCGGCGGAAACAGCCGGGGAGGGAACCAATGAGTAAGCGAATCCATCTTACCCCCGAGGATATTGAGCAGATCAAGGCGGATTTCGAGAAAGCGCTTACCGGCGCTATTTCGGATGGACGAATCAATTTCCAAAAAACCTTTGGGACGATCCAGAGAAAAGCGGAGCTGTTCTTTACGGAAATCGCCTGGTATAAAATGCAGACGCTGATCCGGGAATGCGACAAGGAAGTCGGCTGGCATGGTGTGGCAAAACGTGTGGACGACCCGGAAAAGGATGCCTATATCATTGAGGATATCCTCGTATATCCCCAGGAAGTAACGGGAACAACTGTGAATCCCGACCAGAATCAGTATCAGATGTGGCTTATGTCCCATTCGGATGAGATTTTCAACAACATCCGTATGCAGGGGCATTCCCATGTCAACATGAGCGTGAGTCCGTCAGGCGTGGACACCACGTTCTATGAGCAGATTCTCCGGCAGCTGGATGACACGATGTTCTACATCTTTATGATCTGGAACAAGCGGAATGAACGCCATATCAAAATTTATGATATGGCGAAGAACGTCCTCTTTGAAACCTCTGACGTGACCGTTTCGGTAATTCCCGATGAGAACGGAATTGAGAAGTTTCTTTCCGAGGCAAAGAAAATGATCACAGAGAGAAAGCCGCCTGCATACCAGCCTGGAAGTTATTCCACCGGGTATAGTGCCGCTAACAATTATGGCAGCTACGGCGGAAGTTACGGAAGCTATAAGCCGAACGAACCAACGCATACGCCTGTGACGGCAGCACCCCAAGCGACTTCTCCTGCAAAGGCAGCGGAATCTGCTTCCAAAACCGTTCTTTACAGCGGTAAGGAGAATGCCGATGATTCAAAAAAAAAGAAGGGAAAGAAGCACAGAGTAGGGGACGGGCGGAAGAAAACGACCGGCGCTTCTCTCAAAAATATCTATACGGGCAGGTCGGAGAGTCCGGAGTGGGGAAGTAATCATTGCGACGACGATGATCCCTACGGCCCTTTTGGCTATCGGGAATATTATGGCTACGAAGATTAAGCCGTAAAGTCAGGTATAGGGGGTGAAACAACTTGACAAGACAGGAATTTATTGATGATGTCGAGAGTCTCGACCAATTGTTGAGTGTTGCGGCCGATTTTGATTATGAGTTCGATGATGTATATTCTGAAGACCAATACGATGACGAAATCAATGACCAGCTCAGGAACGATGACGGGTATTGGAAAGATGTGAAAGACTGGTTAAACAATCTTCCTGATGGCTACGACTTCTATGTTAAAGACCGATGGGGTGATTGGGAAGGCAGAGGCTACGAAGAAATCGATGACTTGAAAGAACGATTCCTCAGCTGGGCAGACGAATATGGAGAAGTATTCGATGAGGAAGACGACGAGGAATACGATGAAGAATATCCTGACGATTCGGAGCCGGAAGCTGAAGATCCTGAACCGGAACCCGACCTTACGTTAGACGATATTTTGTCCATCCTCTGGGATGGTGCTCAGGAAACCGCATAGAAAGGAAGATACATACATGGATTTATCGAAAAGCTACGACTTTTTCCAACCGGAAAAAGATGAGGCCAGAATCCACATCATCGGCTGCGGTAGCGTTGGTTCTACTTTGGCAGAGAATCTTGCCCGTTGTGGCGTTACCAAGATGACCCTCTGGGACTTCGACGATGTGGAAGCTCATAACATCGTCAATCAGATGTTCCGGCAGCAGGACATCCATAAGAAAAAGGTGGAGGCTCTGCGGGATATTCTGGTGGACATTAACCCGGACATCGAACAGGAACTGGAACTGAAGCCGGAAGGCTGGCAGGGAAAGCTCCTTTCTGGCTACATTTTCCTGTGCGTTGACAATATTGAACTTCGCCGGACCATTGTGGAGCGGCATTTCGATTCTCCCTTTGTCAAGGCCATGTTCGATTTCCGCACGCTGCTGGAATCTGCCCAGCATTATGCAGCGGACTGGAGCGATACCAACATGAAAAAGAACTTCCTCGCCACCATGCAGTTTTCTCATGAGGAAGCTTCCCAGGAAACGCCGGTATCTGCCTGCGGTGTAACGCTTGGCGTGGCAACCACTGTTCGGCTTGTCTGTGCTCTCGGTGTGGATAACTTCATCAATTTCACCAAGGGACTTGGCTTGAAAAAGATTATCATGATTGATGGCTTCCACTTTATCCTGGATGCCTTCTAACACTGCGCCTCCGGATTCCTCCGGAGGCTTTACGATGTAATGAAATGTATCTTTCTCAGAAAGATAGCTCTTCGCCGTCGGCAGGAGTAACAATTTGATTCGGAAATAAAGCGCCTGGCCAGGCGGATCGCATCCCAGTGACCAGCAGCACTGCACAGGGTTTACGAGATGAATTTATCATCATCACGCCCAAATACAGAGCCACAGCCCTGACTTATCCTGGATAAAGAAGCTCGCAACGGTTGGCCTCACTCATCTGAGTCTACACTGAAGGGAGCTCCGTCATCTTGCGACCGGGCACCTAATCCATACGAGATTACATCAAAGAGGTATTGAATATGTACTATATTACGGTAAGGCAATCTCCAAGATATCACCAGATGTCCTTGGAAGAGTTTTGGTTCGGAGCAGATAGTGTTCCGAGAAAAATCAGCTGGAATGTCTCTGATACAAGGACATACTGCGTGGAGAACATTAGCGAACGATTCCAAAGCTGTGCAAATATTCCCGCTATCATCCATAAGCTTGAGGATTTCAATGAAAGAACAAAGAGCTTGCGGGAAGTAGAAGACAGACACTCCTTGTACAGAAAGTTTTATATTCCGAAGAAAAGCCGCGGTTTGCGGGAAATCAACGCACCAAACGAAGAGCTGATGAATGCACTCCGGGAATTGAAATTGATTTTCGAGAGTGACTGCCACGCACTTCATCACACGTCGGCATTTGCTTACATTAGCGGAAGAAGTACCATCGACAGTGTGAAACGTCATCAGCAGAATGAAAGCAAGTGGTTTGGGAAATATGATCTCAAAAATTTTTTCGGAAGCACTACACTGGAGTTTGTTATGTCCATGCTCTCTATGGTATTCCCGTTTTCTGAGGTCGTGAAGAATGCTGCGGGAAAAACAGCCCTGGAAACGGCGTTGTCGCTGGCATTTTTGGACGGCGGTCTTCCCCAGGGAACGCCGTTTTCCCCACCTATCACAAACATTATGATGATCCCGGTGGATTTCGTCTTGGCTAACAGGCTTCGGGATTATAACGGACAGCGATATGTGTATACGAGGTATGCGGATGACTTCTGTATCTCCTCAAAGTACACATTTAATTACCGTGAAATCGAGGCTATGATTCAGGATGTTCTGGCTGGTTTCCATGCTCCGTTCCGTATTAACGAATCCAAGACTCGGTATGGTTCTTCTGCGGGAAAAAATTGGATGCTGGGTGTTATGCTTAACAAAGATAACAACATTACTGTTGGCTATCAGAATAAGAAACATCTCCAGAGAATGCTGGAAAACTTCATCATGGACGCAAAAAACAATATTTCATGGGACGTTCATGATGTCCAAGTAATGGATGGACTTTGTAATTACTATAAGATGGTGGAAAAGGAGACGATTGATCGAATCATAGCTCATATAGACCAGAAATTTGGAGTCCATGTTGAATCCATGATAGAAAAAGCCCGGAAATAATCCGGGCTTTTCACAATGAAATGATATTTCTTCTTGAAATATGCTCTTCACCGTTGGTAGGAGTAACAACTTGACCGGGAAATGAAGGCACGCCAGGCAGTTGGCGCCTCGAAGGCAACATCGCGTTATCACGAAAAGACAGAAATGTCAATAACCAAGGCAGTACGATTTCGGCATAAATCCGACCTGCTGGATAAGCGGGACCAGACCGCGGGGCACCCAGATGGAACTGAATACTCATCCACATCGATGCCTCCATAACCGTAGGCCTACCTCCAGTCCTTCAACTTTCCCTACCAGATTGTGATCATGGAATCCATTTCCCTGCCGCACGGAATGTGCGGCAATACGGAGAGGTGTCCGAGTGGCCAATGGAGTCGGTCCTGAAAACCGATGAGGGTAACACCTCCGTGGGTTCGAATCCCACTCTCTCCGCCATATAGAAATAAGAAAATGAAATGATATCTGAATAAGATATGCTCCTCACCGTTGGTAGGAGTAACAATTTGATCCGAGAATGAAGGGCTGCCGCGGCAGGCGATGCTGCGCGCAGATGCCGGCTCATCAGATGCGATGAGACATCTAGGACATCAGCTGCATCAAAAGCCTGGACATCAGCTGCATAAAGACGGTACGATACGAGTGCGGCCTAATGTATATACCGAATATTCTCATCAATAAGACGACGAACTTGTCTTCTTTGGATCAAGATCCTGAAGAATTTCCTACAAGATTTTCTTATTTCAATGATAAATACTTTGGAGGAATCAGAATGAATGTAATCATGAGCGGTAATGAAGTAAGAATTTGCGGAGATGACATCCAGACATACAAAAAGCTCCCTGCTGGAACATATGACATCTGCTGTTCCAAGAACGGTGGCTATTGGCTGCAACGCCGTGAAGACCTCGTTCCCAACGAGCAGAAGATATATGGAGATAGCCTGTATAAGGTTGAGAAGGTGCTGAAAACATTCAGTGCTGTCAACCGCAATCTCGGTGTCATCCTCAGCGGTAAAAAAGGATGCGGAAAATCCATGTTTGTCCGAATCCTTGCTCAGGAAGCAATTACAAGATATGAGTTACCTGTTATTATTGTCTCCCGCCGTATTGACGGAATCCAGGCTTTCATTTCTTCCATTCAGCAGGAGTGTCTGGTTATCTTCGATGAATTTGAGAAGATTTTCAGCCATACGGAGGAGGAACACGATCCCCAGGATGCGCTTCTTCCAATGTTCGATGGAATGGACAACGGTAAGAAACTGTTCGTAATCACCTGCAACAAAGTGGATCTGCTGAATGACTGTCTCCTCAACCGTCCCGGTAGATTCCACTACCATTTTGAAATTACAAATCCGTCCCCGGAAGAGATTCGCGGATATATGCAGGACAACCTGAATCCGGAATTTCACGATGCAATCGAGCTGATTGTAAAGATTTCTTCCTTTGCGGATGTTACTTACGATTTCCTCCGTGCAATCGTGTTTGAACTCAATCAGGGATACAGTGTCCAGGAGTCCATGCGCGATTTGAATATTGCCTGTGAGGATTACGAGAACTTCGACGTGGAGGCTATGTCGATTGAGGATGTGTCGTTTAGATGCTACAGTATGCGGCTGAACTTCAATGCGTCCGACCGAGGTAAAATTTACAGTGCCCGGCTGCATTGCAATATGGCCGCGGAATACAACAAAAGACTGGAACTGGAAATTTGGTTCGACTTGAAAGATGTTGTCAACAAGGACGGCACGCTCTCTATTGAGCCGAAGCTCTTGAAGAAGGCTGTTCTCTGGGATTATGGCAATCGTGACGAGGATTGGGAACCAACGGATACGGAATTCAGTACAGACAACTTGAAATCTATCGTCTTCAAGCGCTCCAATTTCGTCAGCGTGAATCGGTATAATGTTTAACATCGTATAACTACTTCGTAAGAAGTATTTATAAACCAACAATGTAAATGAAGGCATTAGAATTTCCGCTGGATACATACTTGTGCCTTGCTCCTCGCCGTCGGCAGGAGTAACGAATCGCCGTCTTCGCTTTTTATTCCCAGTAATAGATCCCAAATTTCAATTAACGGGGTTAATTGAAATTTGAGGATCAATTACAGAAAATAAAAAGCGTCGCTTCTGGCATAGACGAATGGTGAGAGAACTTGACACCATCTGTCTATGGATTGTTGGGCGGGCAGGAAACTGCCCATATCCGGGTGTAGCGAAGAAGGTATCGCGCTTGATTTGGGATTAAGAGACCGCAGGTTCGAATCCTGTCACTCGGACCAGCGCCGAAAGGCGCATTACCCCCTTTCCAAAACCCCGTCTTGAAATATACAGACGGGGTTTTGCATACGGTTCTTTAGCTCAATCGGCAGAGCACCTGGCTCATAACCGGGAGGATTTGGGTTCGATCCCCAGAGGAACCACCAAACAAAAATATAATTCAGGAGGAATTACAATGGATGATATGTTTGATTTATTGAGCGGCGAAGCCATGGAAGATACATATGAGCCGGCAAACCCTGATCTCCGCCTGTTGGATATCCCGGACGGCGGAGAATTTATGGTGGGAGATTATTGCTTCGTAAAGCTCGGCTTTGAACAGGGCGGAATCCTGGCAATTCTGAAAGATTCATTCTTCAGGCAGACATTCAATGAGAACAGAGATAATAATTATCGCAACTCCGAAGTGCGTACCAGATTGAATACGGAATTCCTGCCAATCCTGGAGGCGGATGGTGTGGAGCTGCTTCCGTATACCATGGACTTGCGTGCGGAAAACGGCCAGACGGATTATGGCAGCTGTACAGATAACGTGGGGCTTCTGACTGCTGACCTGTACCGGAAATATTATTATCAGATTCCGAAGCTGAGAAGAGATGAATGGCTGGCCACACCGTTCTCCTGCCTGGAGGATTACAAGTACGTTATGTGCGTCTACGCCTCCGGCTATGTTTACTACTACTACGTCGGCGCGTTTAGCGCGATTAGGTGCCGTCCCGCCTGCATTTTTGCCATCTAAGAATCTTAATCATTATCCGCCATCTGAAATGGCGGATAGAAGAAAGGAAACGAACAGTGCGTATCAAACAGGATATTGAAATTGGCGATTTTTTGAGAACGGTTGATCAGTGTAGCGGAGATGTCTATTTGGTATCCAGTCGGGGAGATAGACTGAATCTGAAATCTACGCTGTCCTCTATGTATATCTCTATGGGCTGGCTCCTATCAGAAGAAGGAGACAGCCTGGAACTCTTTTGTGATAAGCGGGAGGATGAACAGAAATTCTTCTCGTTTTTCAATACACACCCGGAAGTTATCAAGAATACAGGAAAGGAACTTGAGCATGAAGTATTACAGTGAAAACCTTGACAAGCTTTTCGATACCGAGGAAGCCCTGAAGCAGGCAGAAGCGGCGATCGAGAGTAAGGAACAGGAAAAGAAGCGCCGGACGGACGAGCTGGACGCTGCCAGAAATGCGGCAAAGAATGCGGAGAAGAAGTACATCGCTCTGCTGACCCAGTATTGTAAGGACTACGGACAGTATTCCTACCCCGCTTCCTGCGGTAACATCGGTAAGTCCAATCTTGCCGACATCCTGGAGCAGATTGGATTCAAGCTACTGTGATTGTACTCACCCTCGCGCACAGCGAGGGTATTTTCATGGAGCCATAAGCCTAATTGGTAAGGCAGGAGTTTGCTAAACTCTGAGTAAGGGTGCAAGTCCTGTTTCGGTTCGAGTCCGAATGGTTCCGCCAGTTGCCTTATCACGCCTCTGCTACATCGCAAGCGCAAATCGATGGGGCTTACATAAGCAGGAAATCCGCTGCTTTGCATGGAACGAGACTAAGAGATGGACGCTTAGTGGAGTCCTTAGTTTCAGGTTGTGGTGTAGCTGCCGCAATATCGAGATTTGTGTCCGAGTTTTGATGTTACAGCAGCGTAAAACGCTGGTTTTATACCTCATCGCCGGTGCGTAAAGCCGGGCGAAGCTTCAAATGCCCAGATGACGGAATCGGTAGACGTGCTGGATTTAGGTTCCAGTGCTAAAAAGCGTGCGGGTTCGAATCCCGTTCTGGGTACCAATGCCGGTATAGCTCAGTTGGTAGAGCAGCGTCTTTGTAAGTCGAAGGTCGTCGGTTCGAGTCCGGCTACCGGCTCCAAAAAAATAAACGTAAGAATGGGGATTATTATGGTCGCGATTGCGGACTTGGATACATACACTTCTGGGATGCGGAAATCCATGGAAGATAAGCTCTGGTTTCTTAATTTTATGGGCGAAGACATTACATCCGTATATGACTATGGCTGTGCTGACGGAACGCTTCTTGGTATTGTCAAGAAAGAAAGACCGGGCGTTCAATTATTTGGCTATGACAATAGTCAGGAAATGCTTGCTATGGCGAAGCGGCGTGTGCCGGGATGCACGCTGTCAAAGAAGAGAATGGAGGCAGCAAATTCTGAGCAGTTGACCGTTGCATCGTCTGTATTTCACGAGATACATTCTTATGGAACACTCGAAAGTATCAGAGGGGATTACCAGCATATCTTTGGGATCGGTTCTCAGTATATTGCAATTCGTGATATGTTCTACTCCACACAGATGCCTGTCATTGCAGACAAAGCAACGGTAAGGGCTGTAAGAAGTGAAGCCAGCCAGGATATGCTTCAGGAATTTGAAGATATCTACGGGACGATAGAGTTGAATAAAAACCTCACGCACTGGCTTCTAAAGTACAGGTATACAGAAAATTGGGCGCGTGAATGCAGGGAAAATTATTTGCCAAACAGCTTTGAGAATTTCCTGCGATCAATCCCGCAGAGTTATGAACTCGTGTATGCGGAAATGTACACGCTTCCATTTCTGCGCCGCAAAATTTATGAAGATTATGCAATTGACTGGCGATATCCGACACACGGAAAAATCTATTTGAAGAAAAGGGAATAAAGATGAGCTGCAAAATGAATTCGATTCCGTTTATAGGTTCTTATGATGACATCCGCAGGGAAATGGAGGCGGATTTGCAATACCGTCTGGAAAACAGAACGTGGAAAACCTCCCTTGGCCGCCCACTGTATTACAGAATCAATGTCCAGATGATCGTAACTGAGGAATGTCCCTTCTCTTGCCCGTTCTGTCTGGAGCGTCAAAACCCTATGACCGGGAATAATGACTTTATGGCACAAATTGAATCGCTGAAGCGTGTTCTGGCCGAGCACCCAGATGCCAGACTGACCATTACCGGCGGCGAACCCGGTCTATACCCGGAGCACATTTCAGATGTAGTTGATACCTTCAAAAAGTATGGCAACAATGTCTTCTGCTCTATCAATACTTCTGGGTTTAACACTGCGTTAAATGGACTGGCAAGAATCAACCTGTCCAGAAATGATTACGTCCACGAAGACCCGTCCAAGTTCCCGGGCTGTACCGTTCAGACAATCATGGAAACGCCGACGGTGGAGGCAATCAAGAAATATATGGAACTGGACGCCAGCGGCTTCTCCTTCCGATTCCTCAGCGGCTTGGAAAAGAAAGACTATCCCGTGGATGTCTGGAACGGTTTGCAAAATGACAGCGAAATCGATGTGCATACATTCCGAGTCGGTGACTTCTTTGTGTACGCGACATTCGACTATATGGGGAAGCATGCCCGCGTAACCCTCGGCGATATGTGGCAGCAGCAACACAATGCTTACGGTGATGGGTACTCCAATATCATTATCCATCCGGATGGAAAAGTCTCTACGAATTGGAGGTAACATGACAAAGTGCGATCTTTGTGCGAACGATAACAAATGTACACTTATTCAGCGCTCAGAGTGCGCCGTCAGAGATTATTTGTATTTCGTGCCAGAGTATGATGCGGATAGCGAATTCGTAGCAATTGAAAAGGTTCTTCGAGAATGCGGCGTTAAGTCTCCGGGATATTTAGCGGCTGTTTTAATGGAAAAAGGATTAAGAGTCAAAAGATAATCAATCAGGAGGTGATTACTGTGGATATTCTTGATTTTATCTCCGGTATCATGGCTGGGGTAAGCGAAGAGGACATCCAGAACTTGCTGGAAAAGTCTGGCACATCAAATTTGGCAAGCACGGTTCCGGATGGAGGCGAGTTTATGTTCTGCGGAGTTCCGTTCATACGCCTCGGCGAGGAGCAAGGCGGTATTTTGTGTATTACAAAGCAGGATATCTTTCGCTCCAGGTTTCATGATGCGAATAATAATGATTACCGGGAATCCATTGTCCGTCATAGACTTCTCGAAGAATTCTTACCGCTGTTGGACTGTGAGGAGCTTCTTCCGTTTGAAATGAATCTTGCCTCGGCAGTTGAGAATTCACAAGGATATGGGGTATGTGCGGACTATGTTGGAATTCTAACGGAGGAATTATACAGGAAGTACAGACGGTATATCCGTATGGATGGTTACATGTGGCTCTGCACACCGTATTCGTTGAGCAGAAATTCTCCGTTTGTAAGGTACGTCAACACCTCCGGCAATGTCGGCTACTGCAACGCGAATAACGCGCTTAGGTGCCGTCCCGCCTGCATATTCAAGAAATCATCCTGATAATCGAAAACAATCATCCGCCACCTGAAGTGGCGGATATATGCGGATGTAGTGTAGTGGTAACACCTCAGACCTCCACTCTGATATTGCGGGTTCAACTCCCGTCATCCGTTCCAGCGCCTTTGTGCGCACGCTATTGCAGTGCCGTCCTGTGCTGCAACAGTTGTTTATACATGGGCATTTTGATCGCTTACAAAAGCGGTCGAGGCTTCCCCAGCAGAAAGGGGCGCTCAGGCGAGGGGCGTGCGCGCATGACAAACTACTCGCCACTTTATGCTCCGTTAGCTCAGCGGGAAAGAGCAGCTGTCTCCTAAACAGCGGGTCGCTGGTTCGAGTCCAGTGCGGAGCACCATTTATATTGAGTCGTCGCCAAGTGGTAAGGCATGGGATTTTGGTCCCCATATTTCATCAGTTCGAATCTGATCGACTCAGCCATAAATCTTTTCGAGGGAGGTGTACGTTGTGTGAACGTCGTGTTCTGGCTGCTTGTAATTGTTGCGCTTGTCCTGATTTGGTTCCTGCTCGCTTTTGCGTTCCGGGGAATTGGGAAGTTCTGGTTCAAAATTTACGATGACGCAGCGAAGGAAATCAAAAGAGAAGATTGAAAAATGAAAGGATGACAATATGTTCGGAAAAATCGGAGCGGTTGTGCTCGCAGTAATCTTGGTGGTCGCCCTGTTCTGTTGCATCACCTGTATGGAAAAAGTGCCAGCTGGCTATGTTGGCGTTGTCTACAATATGAATGGCGGCGTTGACGGGGAAGTGCTTACCCAGGGCTGGCATTTGGTAGCGCCGACGAAAAAGGTAACTACATATTCTATCGGTATTGAGCAGTCCTACCTGACATCTGACAGAAAGGGCGATTCCAAGGATGATGAGAGCTTCAGTATTCCGACCTCTGATGGCAAGACAGTTCGTGTAAACCTGGAATTTTCTTATCGGTTTGACGAATCCCGTGTGGCAAGCACGTTCGTAATGTTCAAAGGTAAGTCCGGTGAGGTAATTAAGGACACATTTATTAAGCCGAAGATTATTGCCTGGACGCAGGAAGTTTCCGCAAATTATCCTGTAACGGATATTTTCGGTGATAAGCGTACCGCAATCAACGCCGAGCTGGATGTGTACCTGAAGCAGAAGTTCGAGCCTTACGGTATTATTATCGATACCGTGAACTTTACGGATATTTCCGTTGACGAGGAAACCGCTGCGGCAATCCAGAAGAAGGTAACTGCGCAGCAGGAGATGGAGCTTGCCAATATTGAGGCGCAGACCGCCAAGATTCAGGCGGAAAAGGACAAGCAGGTTGCGGAAGTCGCCGCCCAGCAGAAGATTATCGAGGAGAATGCGAAGGCGGAGGCTATGCGTATCAGTGCGGAGGCGGAAGCCGAGGCAATGCGCATTAAGGCTGAGGCCGAGGCGGATGCCAATAAGATGGTAGCTGGTTCTCTGACATCCAGCCTGATCGAGAAGATCAAGTATGAGCAGTGGAACGGCCAGCTGCCCAAGGTAACTGGCAACAGCGCCTCCATCGTTGACATCGAACCCTGATTATGAGCCGGATTCTGTTATGAATCCGGCTTTCCTATGCCGCAGTAACTCAGCCCGGTAGAGTAGCGGACTTTTAATCCGTCTGTCGGAGGTTCAAATCCTCTCTGCGGCACCACATTAAAAAAACGGGGGTATTACCATGAGTCTATCCTACTGGATGATTGAGGGCATTGGTTTATGCGCGAACGATATCGGACCACATCTCGATAATGAGAAGGTCGTGAAATGTATTTCTGAAGTGCATCCGGATGACTTGGAACTGAAGACGATGATACTTAGAGATGATTACAGCAACTTTGACGTTCACGACTATATAGACAACGGCTTATTCGAGAATGTCGGAGACCTGCTGTGCTTCTGTGATGATACGGATTCATTGACATTTTGCAATGATGGAGACGGAAATACGTATTTCTATTATCCGCCTTCTATGCCTTGGGAGCGGGGCGTAAGCGACCCGAAGAACGAAGAAGAGGTAATACAGCGAATTATTTCTGCCGTAAAAGGCCTCACGGATTTACAGGATTATGAGATTCGAGAAATGATTGACCGAGAACTGTGTGTTGTCGGTGCTGGCTAACGGAATCGTGGAGGAGAAGTTATGAATAAAGAATGGGTTTTAGCAAGGAAGGCGGAGCGAGAAAAAGCAATTGAAAAATCAGTGAGCGATCTCAAGACGCTTATTTTGGAACTTCCGTGCTATACGGATGATGTGAAAGAGAAACTCTGCGGTATTGTAGACAGCTGGCGTGGAAATTACAGAGCATCCGTACATGACTTGCTGTTAGAAATGATCACAAGTGCGAAACCGCATATGGATGTCTTTGGCTTTGCGAACGATCATGATATCTACAGTATGTGTGATTTTATTTCCAGTCCCGGAGACTTGGAGCGGTATCTTGATTCGGAACCAGTCGAGTTTGACGGAGATGTTATCATCACAGATCCATGCTATATCGTCAAATGTGATGATAAGGATACTGATGAGGATGATTGGGACCGATGTGATTACGGGTATAGCATGGGAGAACTTGGAATCTCGCACTACATGGCAAGAAATACCATGTATGGTGACTGGGGCTGTACTCTGTTTAACTCGGATACCAAGGAACCCATTGGAGAGTTCTGTGCTGATGCCGGAATGGTAGCGGTGTTCCTTCTTGATGAAGTCCTGAAATATAATCCGGAATTTGATTACCATATTAACCGTCCGTGGACGACAGCTTTCGTTAAGAACTTCAAGGGAACCATTCAGTTCATCGTTACCGAAGAGACCGGAGAATATGAAAATGACTCTGAATGGCATAAGAAGGGAGACAAATGGAGAGATTACCAAGTCCAGGTTGTAGGCCATGGTATTGACAAGACAACAGGGAAGCCTCTTAACTTTGTCAGTTTTCAAACTGGGCTATAACGTATCAAAGGTCGGGATTGATGAGGAGGATTGTGACGATGAATAGAGTCTATTATGAGACTGGCAACGAAGTACCTGAAATACTCGGCTCCGGTTCTTCGTTCACCAGCGTTATCACAACCACTGATGAGAATGAGGCGTTTCAGGCGTATCGTAGTGGTGGTCGCAATTACCTGTTGAGAGTAACCTACAGTATTGACAGGCCGAGAATGATTGAGTGGTGGGACAAAGAACAGGAATGTTGGAGAACATGAAAGGCTGATTTGATATGGCATTATACAAGATTGGAATTACAGAAGCGGGAGACGCAGGCGTTGATTTGTCTTGGG
>CAKVCR010000009.1 GCA_934725835.1 uncultured Odoribacter sp. | reverse complement strand
CTATTCTCGTCAAGGGCTTCAATTACGTCTTTCTGGTCATCTCTCAGATATCTAAAACTTTCCTTAATGTAGGCATAAAATTCAGGGAATTTTGCAGCGAAATGCTCACTACCATAACTACGAACAAGAGCCCACAAATATTTTTGGAACTCAAAATCTCTTTTGTAAAGAGGAGTATATACATCATCAAATGGTTTATCTTTCCCGCTTGATTTTAACTCGTCAGACGCATAACTCAAATCATTAGAAGAACTGATAAATAAAGTAGCCGGCGATGTTGCACCGATAATATTCATCTGAGCAGGGCGGTTTTTACCTCTATAGTTCAGTAGATATATTCGCTGCATATCATTAAAGTTATATGTAGCAGCATCCTGTGACAAATACATAGAAAGTGTTTGTCCCAGTATCTTATGCTCCTCTATAGAACTATTACGTAATCTATCCAATTCACGATCTTTATCCCACACAATAATTTCAAGTTTATCCTCCAATTTTCGATAATTGAAGAATATCTCTCCCACATCAAGGCTATCAGATACAATCTTATGATAGATAGTATCGCCTTCTAACTGTCGAGAATCACTAATGGCTTTAAATGCCGTTTTTGCAAGATCGACACGAGCAAAAGGAGAAGGAATAGATGTAATTTCCTTCTTTGCTGTCAAACCTGCAGGATCTTCTATCTGGTTTATAACATCTTTACCATAGCGTTTGGATAATCCCCAATCGGTAATATTGTCATTCGATTCTTTATGTAGTCTTAATACCTTTGCCATAATTACATGTTGTATTTGCGTTCAACCAACAGCTTTGTCGCACGGTAAAACAGTTCTATGAACTTTTGCTCCCGTGCTGCAATTTTATTCCACTTACCCCAGTTAGAATTAAGAATGTTATCACATAGAGCATAGTTTGAGGATAGTACAGCCATTTTGGCTGGCGATTGTCCTACGACCATATCAAACAAAGGTTTTATTCTTTCAATATTGAAAGGTTTGAATGACCTTGTATTATCCGCCATTTCAACAAGCCACTCTCGATAGTTGTCAAGTAAATCCATTAAGTCTTTATAGAAATCACTTGTAAAAAAAGAACTATCTAAATTGTTGTCAATAGCCCAAGGTTGATGTTTGTATTCCTTCTCACATTTATTAAGAAGATACTTGTACATCAATAACAATTGCGACATAGGCTTCTGAATAGTAGCTTTTGTTTCTCTTCCGAGATCTCCGAAAATAATCTGCGATATATCCGCATTGTTCGTATCCAATCCATACTCATAATGCAAAGTCCCTCCTGACAATTCTGAGTCCGTTGTTGCCGCAAATTTCAATATTGCTAATGCAGAACACAACTCTATTATGTGAGCATTGTTCCTTTGCTCAGATCCTCCATCATGATTCTCATAAGAGGCAGGAATATTGTCTCCAATATAGTACAGAGCATCAATGCCTCCATTTGCACTAATATTGTGCTCATAGTATGCAAGAGCTGATTTAGTTTTAGATGCAAATGTCGATGAATCAACACCGCTATTATCATCCTGCGAAACGCTAAAATATGGCAACACGGTTACTGCACCGACCGTTGACTTGCTGATTAAATTCCAACTTTGAGAACTTCTATCTGACCTAATAGTTTTGAGTAGAAGCGGGAATCCACTTGCACCAGTACCACCAAAAATGGAGCTGACAATAAAGATTCGATCACCTTGTTGGAAGCCATTTGCAAAATCCTTATACTCTTGTGAATTTGCGAACTGATTTAATACAACACTTCCAATGTTAGGATTTCCCTTAAAGCCAACCTTCATATCTGAATCGAGGTTCTTTTCCGAAAAGAGTAGACTCACCAATGCTCTGTTAGCTTTATTTAGTTCATCAATCTTGATGAAATCCTTAAAGAAGCAGTCTCTTGTGTTCTTAAGAGGAAATCCAAAATTTTCCATTCCATCCACTGGACGAATTTCAGTCTTAAAGAATCTATTTTGGTCCGCAGCCGTAAAATCTAGCTTGCTTCTAACTGACATATAGCGATTCATTGCGGCAACAGCTCTTGTCTTGTCTGCTGCTGAATCATCTGGATCAATGATGATAGGCACAATAGTATCAGCTGCACACTCTACACCACTAGACAGCAGCATAGTGAGTGCCTTTAATACGCGAGAGCCTGTACCTCCAATACCAAATACATATAGCTTACTCATATCTATTTTCTATTTATGCGTGTAAAAAGTGATGTCCATGGGCTATGTTTGCAGTTTTTGCTCCAATGTCTAAATGCCAATGTGAGCACAATAAAGATAATTGCAGCCAGAATCATATTGTAAAGTCCAAACATCGTTGCATTCAGAGAGCCTATTTTTGAAATAAGACTTGGAGCAATACTCTGACTAATTATATCTGTATTAACCACTTGATATCCCCACCCAAAGGCTACTACACCAACAAAAACTAACGTAATGAGCCAACTCCACCAGCGGTTAAATCGAGGAGAATTAAGCAGATAGTAAAATAGCACAAATACAACTATACAAATGGCAAATGTGCTCACACAAATCGATGGGAACTGGTTGTAATCAAGATTATAGTCCATCAACGAATCATCCCAACCCTTTAGGTGCTCGTATAACTCTACACCATAAACATTCTTTAACTTGTAGAAAAATTCAAAGAATTCCATATGCTACTGTAATTTAAAATCCATAACTGTATATACACCTGTTGACTTTGAAACGAAGGCTTGCTGAATACCGTCAAACATGTACTTCAATCCGTATGTTTTGCGTTCATTGCCATCAATGAATCGTGTATCATCAATATCGGTCATTTCATAAACCCATTTGGGAGACATGCAACGAATAGCAACACTAAGATTACCTTGTGGAATCGTTGTATTTGTTCTAAGTGTTATATTATGGGTTGCAGGCGATGCTGTATTAGTATTTCTCTCAATACTTATATACCACTCATCCGAATTTTGCTTATTGACCAACCTTGAATAGTTATTAGTATCCATCAAATAATCGTTTCCAAGTAATAATTCGAGTACACCTAATTCTGCTGTGATTTTAAATGCAAACTCTCCATTTTCTCGCTTTATTTTCGTCATAGTTGTTTTATTCTTTCGTTCAAAATCACCTCGAACGGCTTTAGGCACTATGCTATATAGAAGATTATTCACCTGCCTATTGTAAGCACACCATACATTAGCTACACCATTTCCACTGAATTTATCATTTGGAATTGCAGCTCTAAGTTTGGCAATATTCAATGTACTACCCATCACCCAAATATAGTAAGGACGCTCTCCCTTATATTTTCTAGGATGATTTTTGTAATCGTAATATATGCCATCAAAATTTGAGTATAATTGGTATACAAGTATTGCAAAATCTGAATGAGTCGCTATATAATCTGCCACACATTTTTTTATACCAACCTGCTGATTCGCTAGATAAGCCTCAGGAGATTTTACACTACCAGGTGAGAATATACAATCAGATATAAAGATAGAGACAGTATTATCGTCTGTATGTGCGAGAACTTGCTTGAAGACTGCTGCGATATCTGTTGTTGCTTTGTTTCCACCTGCCAACTTAAAAGAATTAGGTGTTAACTTATTAATAAAGTCTTCTATAACGCTACCTTTATTGATTATCTGACTATTTATAAAGTGTAAATTCATTGCAGAGGGAATGCCCGAAATTTCAACATCGCAAAGGTAATTGTAAACATCCTGCTGGAATAATGTTTTACCATTATCTACATAACCATTCATACTACCTGAATTCTCAAGATAGACATTAACAATTGGATGCTCCACAATTGCAGGAACGACAAAGGCTGAAGACGTGCTTGTATCCTCGCTGGTCGTCCTCTCACATTGATTAGTAGGTGCTGTAACATCTTTACCTTCACCTCGGTATCCTCCTTTGCCTCCCATACAACTACAGAATCCTATAATAAATAAGGCAGCTATCAACAGGAGGATTAAGTTTGAAAAACTCTTTATTTGCATATACTTTTTTATTAATTCCTTACAAACGTGAGCATGATATTATCGAAGAAAGAGGCAGACTCAAATGTAAAAAGCGTAGAGTCTGTTCTCTTGCACATCCCAAACTAAAGCCTTCTCAATCCATCAATAAGGATAAACAACGCAACTGCCCCACATCGAAATGATATATACAAATCCACACGCAACAAGCGGATTATTATATACTCATACACACTCTTTCGTTACTGCACCTACCTATTGACGTTCAAACTTGCGAAGTTTGAGTTTAGTCGATAACGTCAAGTTAACGCCTTCAAATATGTAGCCGCCCACCCAACCATCTATGAGCTAGCAGAACAATCACAAAGCTAAATATTATTTACAAAACAAAAACCAAAAAAAAAAAAAAAAAATATGTTATTTACAGGAAAGTAGATTTTGTTCTTTAGTACAGAAGTAGATTATAATTAAAATTAAGAACCTAGAAACAATAACTACATTATAAACATTTGCTCACTTACCCTTCTACTCTTTCAATAAGAAAGTTAGAGTATGCAACTATCATTAAGACACAAATTCGTCGAACTCACGTTACTTTATCGTAATCAATTATTCAAATTGACATTATTATTGTTAACAACAATCATTTATCCAACATTTTTCTAACCTGTTTATCGTTATCTGCTGCCAGATACGACGTTCGCTGGCTCGAATGGAACGCACCCTTTCAAGCAGTTCTCGAAAATAGTCTTTCCCGAATACTGCCGTTCCCTGTTTTAAGCGTTCATCGTCAAGCACAAAGCCTTTCTTGATATACTCATTAAGAATCTTGGTAGCCCACTGACGGAACTTGGTAGCTTTTGGAGAAGAAACACGATAGCCCACAGCAATAATAGCATCCAAATGATAAAAATCCACATTGTGTGTCTGATATTTATCCGTCATTGCACCATGTTGAGTGGTTATTTCCATTTTGGAAACCACCACTACTTTCTCTAATTCCTTTTCTTCAAAGATATTCTTCAGATGCTTGCTGACGGCGGGAACACCTACACCAAAAAGTTGTGCCATAGCCTTTTGGGTGCACCAGATTGTTTCGTCTTTGATAACGACTTGCATTTTCCCTTCTTCATCAGGTAAGCTATATAATATAAATTGTATTTCGTTACTCATCGCTTCGTATGTTTGTGTTGATATCCCTCTTTTCTTAAGCTCATCATATAATCTTTTAAAGTGTTGCTCAAAAATTGGCAACAGAATCAGTTATCAAGTCATTAGACTAAGCATGTTTGAGAAATACCTTTCCAGATAAAACAGGCTTGATTCTATTTGATTTTATCCTGTAATGCATCTTTATCTATGCAAATATAGTGAATTATATTCGATAATATACACCTTTCTCTCCCATCTCTACACCCCATCTAAAACAAATCTAAGGCACAACTATAAATTATACTGTAGATAACTTATAAAACACTTATCAAAAGGTTATATTCATAAGCTTTTAATAGCGTTTTAATAACCTTTTAATAGGCTTTTACATAGATTTGTCATAGACCTGACTTAGATGGGATACAGATGGAACAGGAAGATTGACAAGAGAAGACAAAAAAAGTGGCAACCCCGAAAAAGGATTGCCACTGATATTATACTTTGAATTTTAAAGTTTGCTGCAAAGTTCAGCGATTCGTACGATAACCTGCACTGCCTTTTCCATGGAAGGCACAGGGATGTACTCGTAACGTCCGTGGAAGTTATGTCCACCGGTAAAGATATTAGGAGTAGGAAGACCCATAAACGACAGGCGGGAACCGTCTGTGCCGCCTCGGATGGGAACAATCTGCGGTTTGACATCCACATCCTCCATGGCACGCTTGGCTATATCTACAATGTAGTATTGAGCTTCTATCTTTTCCAGCATATTGAAATACTGGTCTTTGATTTCCAATTCGATGGACAGCCCCAAACGTTTGGAGAACTCACGCACACCGTTTTCCAATACGTTTTTCCGCATACCGAAACGCTCACGGTCGAAATCCCGAATCAATATCTCCACAACAGTGGTCTCTACATCTCCGGTAATGGAATATACGTGGAAGAAGCCCTCATAACCGGCAGTCTGGTCGGGCGTCTCTTTACGGGGCAGGTTGGCAATAAATTCGTTTGCAGCCAAGATGGAATTGACCATCTTGTTTTTAGCATATCCGGGATGGATATTGCGACCTTTGAACGTAATTTTTGCTGTGGCTGCATTGAAGTTTTCATACTCCAACTCACCCAGTTCTCCGCCATCCAAAGTATAAGCGAACTTGGCACTGAATTTTTTAACATCGAAATAGTCCGGTCCTTCACCTATTTCCTCATCCGGAGTAAAGCAGATACACAGTTTGCCATGCTTGATTTCGGGATGTGCCACCAGATATTCCAAGGCCGTCATGATTTCGGCAATACCGGCTTTGTCGTCAGCACCCAATAGGGTGTTGCCGTCAGTGGTCACCAATGTCTGCCCGATATAATGCTCCAATTCCGGAAATTCCTCAACGGTGAGGAATATTTCCTTCTCCTTGTTCAAAACGATGTCGTTACCGGCATAGTTTTCAATGATTTGAGGATTGACATGCTTACCGGATGTCTCCGGACTGGTGTCCATGTGGGCAATGAATCCGATGGCTGGGACTTCACGTTCCATATTGGAAGGCAGAAAACCCATGACATATCCGTTTTCGTCCACATCTACATCCTGAAGACCGATATTTTTCAATTCCTCGCATAATACCCACGCAAATTCCATTTGACCGGGAGTACTCGGATTCAATCCGGTCTTCGGGTCGGACTGCGTGTTGTATTTCACATACTTTAAAAAACGCTCAAGTACAGACATAATTTCGATTAATATGCTTTAGCAATCAACACTCTACGATGAGACGGTTTACCGGTTACCATGTCCTTGCCCTCCTCTTCGGGGGTGTCAAACGGGATGCAACGGATGGTTGCTTTGGTTTCGGCCTTAATCTGTTCCTCTGTCTCGGGAGTTCCGTCCCAGTGGCAAAGGAAGAATCCGCCTTTAGTCTCAAGCTGTTGTTTGAATTCGTCATACGAATCCACCTTGGTTATCATACTGTCGCGGAAAGCAAGCGCTTTCTTGAAGATATTTTCCTGAATATCTTCCAACAGTTTTTCAATATGCTCTTCAATTCCTGCAAACGGCAAAGTCTCTTTGGTAAGGGTATCGCGACGGGCCACCTCAATGGTATCGTTCTCCAAATCTCTTTCGCCGACAGCCAGACGTACAGGCACTCCCTTCAATTCGTAGTCGGCAAATTTCCAACCCGGTTTCTGGGTGTCACGGTCATCATACTTCACTGAAATGCCTTTTGCTTTCAGGGCATCAATCAATGGTTGAACTTTAGCACTGATTTTCTGCAAACCTTCTGCTCCCTTATAGATAGGCACAATAACAACCTGCAGAGGCGCCAATTTCGGAGGCAATACCAATCCGTTGTCATCGGAGTGAGCCATAATCAAAGCTCCCATCAAACGGGTGGATACACCCCAGGAAGTTGCCCATACATACTCCAATTTACCGTCTTTGTTGGTGAACTGTACGTTAAATGCCTTAGCAAAATTCTGTCCGAGGAAGTGTGAAGTACCTGCCTGCAGAGCTTTACCGTCCTGCATCAAGGCCTCGATAGTAAAGGTGTCAAGCGCACCTGCAAAACGTTCGCTTTCGCTCTTGCATCCCATAATGACGGGGACAGCCATCCAGTTCTGTGCGAAATCGGCATATACACGCACCATTTTGTTTGCCTCTTCCAATGCCTCTTCCTTAGTGGCATGAGCCGTGTGGCCTTCCTGCCAGAGGAATTCTGCCGTACGAAGGAACATACGGGTACGCATTTCCCAACGCATTACGTTTGCCCACTGGTTGCACAAGATAGGCAGGTCACGATATGACTGTATCCAGTTTTTATAGGTGTTCCATATAATTGTTTCCGAAGTAGGACGGATAATATATTCTTCTTCCAACTTGGCAGCCGGGTCAACAACAACGCCACCGCTGTCAGGGTCGTTTTTCAAACGGTAATGGGTCACAACAGCACACTCTTTGGCAAAACCTTCCACATGGTCGGCCTCTCTTGAAAAGAATGATTTCGGTATCAACAAGGGGAAATAGGCGTTGACATGTCCTGTCGCTTTGAACATATCATCCAATTGACGCTGGATTTTTTCCCAGATTGCATAACCATACGGTTTGATTACCATACATCCGCGT
Organism: uncultured Odoribacter sp.; assembly: GCA_934725835.1. Lineage (GTDB taxonomy): Bacteria > Bacteroidota > Bacteroidia > Bacteroidales > Marinifilaceae > Odoribacter. The sequence goes on along the minus strand of CAKVCR010000009.1, from coordinate 14,232 downwards.
ACCGCAGACTGTTCCGCCAAACCGGCTTTTACAACTAATTCATTATACCATTGTGAATAATCTTCGCTTCTTGAGGTTAAAAACTTTCCCATCTCTTTATAATTTGATAAAACGGCAGCAAATTTAAAGAAAATTTCAGTAGGTAGGCAGTTAATTCTCTAGAATTTTATCTTTTAATAAAATGAAAGTCAGCGACCGCATAGTAGTCGCTGACCCGTAATGATAATTAAAATATCGGTTGCTTATCTCTTGACCCATCCCTTGGTCCAGTCGCTTTCTGCCTTTACTGCCCCCTGATAGGTTGCTGCGGTAAAGAATCTGTCGCTGCTCAAATCGGCACCTCCGTCAATAGTTCCGACATATACGTCGCTAAATGTGAACGCTCTGTTAATTGTATTATGGTTGGCTGCATCTGTAAACATTGCGCTTGAATAGAGTCCCTCTTTGCAGTTGATGTCGCCGGACAAGGTGATATATTGCAATTTTGACTCATTGCCTACCAGACTGGTTTCTGTCTGTGTAGTCTCTGTTGTCAAGCACAATGGTTTTCCTGTCACAATAGCATTGTAAATATTTGCTTTCGTTCCGGCACGGAGACGGATGCCACGTTTCCCTTCTGCCGAATTGTTGCCGATTAAGGTCAGGTTGGCAAGTGTCGGCCATGAACAAGGTGTAGCGGTTGCATTATCGCCGTTATTATCGGCTTCAATCAGACAGTCGCCCTGATCTTTTGCCCCGGTTGTTCCCAATTGGGAGGCTACCAGAAACTGTGCCTTGCCATTCCATCCTTCTGTCCAGTCAAACGAATCATCTTCGTTGTCAGTCGATACTAAATATTTTACATTCACAGAACCTCCGAAGAATTCAAAACCGTCATCTCCGCCTTTGTATGACTGTATGTATTCGACAGTGGTACCGTTGCCGACACCATAGAAAGACACACCGTTGGATTCATGTTCCGGGTCGAATGCAAATCCGGTGTATTCCAAGCGGATGTATCTCAAGATTCCGGAATTATCATCCTCTTTGTTACCGCCATACGGTGCATTACCGATTTCAGATTTGGCACCCGTACCCTTGTTTGTATGGGCATAACCGCAGATGTGGATACCGCCCCAACCTTTCGGCGCCTTCAATTCGGAGGTCATTACAATAGGTCTCTCGGCTGTTCCCTGTGCGTCGATTTTGCCGCCTTGTTCTATAAGGATATAGTCTGCCGCATCATCTTCAACGGCTGTAATGGTCACTCCCTCTTCGATTTTCAGCATACCACCGTTCTTTACCGTGTAACCGCCGCTCAATGTGAAAGAATTTCCAGCCTTCAGTACAACAGTCTGTCCGTTTTCTATCACACCTTTCAATTCTGCGCCATTGGCTACAACTATTTCGTTTTTCCCGTTGTCCGGACCGTCACCGTTATTATCGTTGCCATCATTACAAGCGGTAAATGTCACTGTACTCATGGATGTCATTAACGCTAAAACCATTAAGTTCAAATACTTCTTCTTCATACTTTCTCGTTGTTAAATGTTAAACTGTTTGATTAAAATTTATATGATAATCCTATTTCTGCATTCATTCCGGGGCGGAAGGATTCAACATCCATTTTTGAAGCGATTTGCGGCACGTCCTGACGGAAGCGCACTTTGCCGTTCAAAAGATCCTTCACTGTCAGCTTGGCAGTCCAATGCCCTCCAAAAGAGTAGCTTCCCACAAAATCCAGGGTATGGAGAGCCAGCTGCTTGTTGTCGCCCAGTTCGAAGATTCCAACGGAATGGATACGGGGTCCCTGCACATTGTAGACCAGGGTCAATATCGTCTTGTTGCCGTTCTCTGATGTCGGAGAGTAGCTAATGTCCGCATTAATCAGATAAGGCGAAGCACCCTGAAGAGCTCGCTGGTTGTCAGTATAGATACCACCACCGGAAGGAAGTTTGACATCGGTGTACATATACGAACCGTTCACCCCTACCCTGAAATCCTTAAAAAGTTCTTTACGAATCTCCAGCTCGACCCCCATCGCCATACCGCTGTCGGAATTGCGGAAGGTGTGTACTGCCGAACCACCCTCGGCTTCCTGCACCCGTTCAATGGGATCATTCAGTTTTTTAAAGTAAACACTTCCAGAAAACATATCGCTATTCCTCTTGTTGAAGAAATCATAGCGGAGATCCACATTGATATTATATCCGTTTTTGATATTAGCATTACCACGGACAGATGCGCTACCATAGGATTCCTGATAAAGGAATGGAGCCATCTCCACAAAAGCCGGTCGGGTAACGGTGCGCGACAAGGAAAATCGCAAACTGCTCTGCTCATTGAACGTATACTTTAAATTCAGCGCAGGGAAGAAATCGCCTTTGTCCAATCTGGAGGTCTTCTCGATACTGGCATCATCGGCATAATCAACACGCTGGTTTACCTGCTCATAGCGAACTCCCACATTCACCAGCAGGGATGTCAACGGATAAAAATCCAGTTCGGCGAACACTGCATAAGCCTCGCTTGCTGCGTTATAGCGGTTACGTGCCTGATAGCTCCGAGTAATGGAAATATTGCCGTTTGCGACATTGTCAAAATTCAAATAACCGTCCGTGTCGTAGACGTTATCAATCGTCACATCCGACAGTTTATCCATGTCGTAGTAGAAGTTAACACTTTTGAAATCGCGTGTTTTCCTTTTGTAGGTAATGCCGGCATGCACCTTGTTCTTTTCGCCGAATCTGTAACTCCCACGGATGTCTCCGACAGCCTCCTTCTCATCCAATTCGCTGAAGTAGCGCATGGTTTCCTGCTGATTGAGAAGAAAGAGAGACAACTCGCCTGTCTCCTCGTTGTGGCGGAACATCACCTGACGGCGATCCGGTTCGTCGCTACCTGTCATTCCATACGAACCAGCCCAGTCGAGCGCCCAGTGTTCACCAAATTCATGATGTCCGCCCAATTGGTTGTTGAGGAGTCGGTAGGCATGGAAGATGCTGTTGCTTCCCTTAAGAGAGATGCCTTCCGAATCAAAACCCTGACGTTCGAGATATTCGTCCACAGCATTCCGGGCATAAAACAAGGTATAGTTGATGCGGTCGTGTTTGCGAAAACGGTAATTCAAACCCACCAGACCGGCCACCTTCAACTCTGTAGTATATTTATTATAATTAAAGTGGTTCAAGACAGTCCCTTGTGCCGTCAACTGCCTGACGAAGGCATCTTCCAGAATCTCACGGCTGTTGCCGGCACCGAACGAAAGGAGGATATCAAAACGTCCGACACTCTTTCCCCAGCCGATATTCCCGCCAAAATCAGGAAGCGCACTCTTTTTGCCGATAGCAAAAGTGGTTCCGAACACATCATTTTTTGCCACCTGCTGTTTGAAATCAGCAAAAGACAAATTCAAATAGTAGTGTTTGATATTATCCGTAGAAAGCATAGTCCCCTTGTGGTCGGCATAGCGAAACTCCTTGCCCAATGTATTGAAGGCTCCACCAATGTTCAGACCGACAGAAAAAAAGTCGCTGTTCCCCTGGCTTTTGGTGCCGATATCAATATGTGCACCGGCATAATCAGCGAAGACACCCGCCTGATACACCTTACTCACCGTGATATTCTGCACGGTAGAAGAAGGGAAAAGGTCAAGCGGAATCAATTTATTGTCCGGATTCGGGGAAGCAATCGGCAAGCCGTTCAAAGTGGTCGTACTATAACGGTCGCCCAAACCACGCACCACCAACTGTCCGGCGCCGGCAATGGAAATCCCGGTGATTTTCTTCACCCCCTCCTGCACATTCGAGATACCTTTGAGACTCATTTCCTTGGCACCCAAATTCTCGATTGCCACACTTGCCTGCTGACGCTCCATCTGCAACACCCGTTCGTTTTCCATATTCTTGACAGCCTTCACAGAGACCTCATCCAACATGGCATGGTCGGCTTCCAAAACAAAATCAAGAACAGTAGTACCGCTGACTTTCATCTGCTCGCAGTGCTGCTCTTTATACCCGATATATTTCACCAATAAATGGTAAGTACCCGGGTCAACTCTCAATTCATAACAACCGTCAATATCGGTGGCTATCCCCAATGTCGTACCCACAATCTGAACCGTAGCACCAATCAACGGCTCATTTGTCTCCTTGTCTGTAATTTTACCTTTTAGAGTTGCATTCTGACACCATCCTTGCAAAGAAGTCAAAAGGAACATGCAACATACACCCAAACTTAATTTAATTGTCTGCATTGAATTCTATTGTTTTTTTCTCGTCGCAAACGTGGAGCAGAATTGTAACAACAATATAACATTAAAATGAAGGGAATGTTAAGCGCAGTTACAATAATGTGACAACCCTCCCGTTATGAGATTTCTATCCTTTTTAAGAAAAAATACTTGTTTTATTCGCTATTAGACTGTAACTTAGAGCTATTAATTAAGTGGTATAATTTTTGCTATAGTATAAGGTAAAACAACTAAAACAAAATGGTATGAGAGCTTTATTATACATTACATTGCTTGCCTTAAGCGCAGGTGCATGTGCTACAGCCCATAGCTATACGATAGAGGACGACATCTATTATGTTCCCGGCAAGAAAACTCCGTTCATCAAAGAGGCGAGAGAGATTGCCGGCGAGGAATACCCACAAAAATCCTATGTGGATGACACATACGCATACGAAGCCCACCGTTCGGAAGGCAGTAGCGTTGCGCCCAAAGATTTTACAGAAAAGCAGCAACAACGCCTCTACACCCGTAGCGGAGCTGTGGAAAATACGGACATCAATGCCCTGACCCGGCAGGCACAATCCACACTTGCCAACAGACGATATGTCAACGAGACTATCTATGAAAACACCGGCTACTGGATTGGCGGCTATAAAGGCAATGAGAGAGACCTTGACGAGATTCAACGAATCATCAATATGTATCCCAACGGCTTTGCCTTTTTCAACGGCAATGGCTATGACATCGCCATGAACCTTTCGTTTGACATGGATTGGAACGTCTATACAGACAACGGACGCTATTGGTGGTTCCCGAGTTATACGAATATTGAGCTCTATTCGTCTTTATTGTTCGGCACCTACCCGAAGTATATCTGGACTGTTGTCTGGGACAATCCCCGCTTTGACAACCGGGCTTTCAGCTCTACCTTCAACAACCGTTTCAACTGGGGACTCAGCTTCGGCTGGGGAGGTCCGGGATGGAGCTTCGGACTAGGCTGGAATTCATCCTGGTATGACCCGTGGTATAGAGGCTGGTATGATCCATGGTACGACCCATGGTGCAGACCATGGCATCCACATTGGTGTAATCCGTGGTACGGCTATCACCGGTATGACCACTACCATCCTAATTGGAACCGTCCGGCACGCCCGATTCATCCGTTGGCCGGTCAACGCCCGAATTACGGCGGCGGAGTAAGCGGTATACGCCCCAATGGACAGTCAGGTCGCTTCCCGACACGTCCGTCAGCCGGCAGACGCCCTTCCAGCAGCGGCGTCATCCGTCCTAACAGCGGTTCGCACTTTGGCACCTCCGGATATCCCAATAACGGCAACACGATTCGACCCAACAACTCAACCATCCGCCCCGGAAACAACACGGGTTCAATGGGCAGACCAAATACGGCAACACAATCTACCACCAGACCAAATACAGGCAATGTGCTGCGTCCGGGAACAGGCAACCGTAACAACTCAACCGTTCGGCCGGGAACGACAACCCGACCGACAACAACGCGCCGACCCAATACGACGACTCGGCCTCAGACAACCACTCGACCTGCCACACAAACAAACAGCAGACCGAATACAACCACAAGATCGACAACAACACGCCGACCGACAACGACCCGTTCCGACAACAGCCATGTACGTCCGAACAACAGTTACAGGCCGACTTATAACAACAATAACTCCAACCATGAGACTTACACCCCACGAAGAAGCTCAACGGGTAGCGGCACGAACTCCGGAGGCAACAGACCTGTGAGAAGAAGATAATCGAATTAAAACAGAAAATGATGAAAAGAATTGCAATTACAGCTATAGCTTGCTGTCTGACCATAACAATGCAAGCACAAAACTTTGAAGACATCGTAAGATTCGGTCGCCAGCCAAATCCGGGGACGGCTCGCTCAGCAGCAATGGGTGGAGCTTTCACAGCTTTAGGAGGCGATATCTCTGCCATCACGAACAACCCCGCAGGTATCGGTGTGTTCCGTAGATCAGAATTAAGTTTCACGCCTCTTCTCAATTTTGCCAAGACAGAAGCCAGTGGAGAGAAAATGAATAAGACAGCCTTTCAGATGGGAGGATTGGGCGGTGTGCTTTCCCTCTACTCTTCTGCATTCGATTGGAAAGGGTTCAATATCGGATTTTATTACACCAATCTGAATAATTTCAACAGAGATACCCGCCAGATTGTGCCGGTGTCAAACAATTCATTTACGGATATGCTGGCCATGTCTGCCGGCAATGCAAATTCGGACAATCTGGACGGTTTCACGACAGGCTTGGCTTACGATGCCTACCTGCTTGACCGAGACCCGGAAACCGGCTATTACCGTTCCATCTTAGGAACGGACGAAGATGTGGCACAAGTGAAAGACATCAATGAAAGGGGCTATCAGGGAGAATATACCCTTGCTTTTGGAACCAATTTTCAGGATAAACTGTACATCGGTGCAAGTATCGGCATCCAGAATATTTACTATAAAATGACCTCACAGTTTCAAGAAGCTCCCGATGTAAATTCCCCATCCGGACTAGACTACTATAATTTTCTGGAATACAAAAAAATGAACGGTGTGGGAACCAATATCAAGTTTGGAGTCATTTACCGTCCGATACCTGAATTGCGAATCGGAGCAGCCATCCATTCCCCCACCTGGTATAATATGAACTATACCATGAACACGGCAATGGATTCCTACTTTATCACTTCCCCCACAGAAAAGGAAGAGTATCGTTTTTGGACACCCAGCTACAAAATGGATATAGACTTTGACATGCGCACCCCGTGGAGAGCCTCTGTAGGATTGGCTGCCGTTCTTGGACAAAAAGCTATTATCAGCGCTGATTACGAATTTGTCAAATACACTGACGCATATTTCCAGAATGCTTCTGACGGATACAACTATCGGGGTGAGAATGATGACATAAAGCTCTATTTACGTCCGACGCACAATTTCCGGACAGGAGCAGAATTCCGGGCCAACAATATCGTGAGCCTCCGGGCAGGATACAGTTTCTGGGACAGTCCATATTACGAAACTGACAAATCCTACAACCGTGTCCAATCCTGGTCGACCGGTATTGGCCTCAACTTCGGGGTATTTTACTGCGATGCGGCATTTGTACACCGCCGGACAAAGAATGAGACCATTTTCTACTCGTACTATGACGCAGAAGACACAGCTCTTGATGTTGTATCACAACCGACACGAAATAATTTTAAAACAAACGAAGCACGGATTACTTTCGGAATCCGTTTCTAACTCAATTGAAAATATTATTTTTGCATCGGATTTCTATTTTAGGGAATCCGATGTTTTTAATTTTACCTAACAAAAAAGGAATCCATAGATTATATGACAAAAAAATTCTATATCGAAACCTACGGTTGCCAGATGAATGTGGCAGACAGCGAAGTGGTGGCTGCTATTCTGACAGCTCACGGACTGGAACACGTAAAGGACAAAAATGAGGCAGATGTCATTCTCGTAAACACCTGCTCGGTCCGTGAAAATGCAGAACAACGCGTACGCGGCCGTGTACAGGGATTTTCAGAAATCCGCAAACACAATCCGCATCTGCTAGTGGGCATCATGGGCTGTATGGCAGAACGATTGGGCGAAAAGTTGTTTGAAGAAGAGAAAAACGTGAACATTGTAGTCGGACCGGACGCTTATATGGATCTGCCCCTTTTGATAGAGAAAGCTGAAAAAGGCGAAAAAGCCATCAATATAGAGCTGTCGACAACAGAAACATATAAAGATATCTGTCCGTCACGTATTGACGAGACCTCTATTTCGGGATTTGTATCCATTATGAGAGGATGCAATAACTTCTGTACCTATTGCATTGTGCCCTACACACGAGGCAGAGAACGCAGCCGTAGTCCGCACAGCATCGTAGCTGAAGTTATCGACTTGCAACGCAGAGGCTACAAGGAGGTCACCCTGTTGGGGCAGAACGTCAATTCATACTTATATAAAGATGAAAAAACAGAGATGAATTTTCCGGCACTGCTGGAACTGGTGGCACGCACCGTACCGAATATGCGCATCCGCTTTGCCACTTCGCATCCGAAAGATATGAGCGACGAGACTCTGGAAACCATCGCACGCTACCCGAATATCTGCAAGTCCATCCATCTCCCCGTGCAATCGGGCAGCAACTCTGTATTGAAGGACATGAACCGCAAATATACCCGTGAATGGTATCTCGACCGAATTGCTGCCATCCGACGCATTATTCCGGATTGTGGAATCTCAACAGACGTCTTTGTCGGTTTCCATAACGAAAGCGAAGAAGACTACCAGCAAACGCTTGCACTGATGAAAGAGGTAGGGTTTGATCTGGCATACATGTTCAAATACTCCGAACGCCCCGGCACCAAGGCCTCCAAGAGCCTGCCGGACAACATTGACGAAGAGACCAAAGGCCGCCGTCTGCAAGAATTGATTGATTTGCAAGTAGGCTGGTCGCTCGAAAGCAACCGCCGGGATATCGGCAAGACCTTTGAGGTGCTCGTAGAAGGCATTTCTAAAAAAAGTCAGGACGAAATGTTCGGACGTAGCAGCCAGAACAAAGTGATTGTGTTCCCGGCCAAAGATATTCAAGTCGGCACGTTCGTCCATGTCAAAGTGAAAGACTGCACCTCTGCTACACTGATGGGCGAACTGGTGGAAAATAAATAACAGGAATATGGAAAACTTTCGTAAACTACAAAACGAAGAGCTGCACAGAATCAGTACGGAACAATTCAAAAAGGCAGAGAAGTTGCCCGTTGTAATCGTATTGGACAATATTCGCAGCCAAAACAACGTCGGTTCGGTATTCCGTACTTCAGATGCCTTCCGCATCGAGAAAATATATCTGTGCGGCATCACCTCCACCCCTGAAAACCGGGAAGTACACAAAACCGCTTTAGGGGCTGAAGAAGCTGTAGAATGGGAATATCAGAAGGACACACTGACAGTCGTCAACCGGCTGAAAGAAGAGGGCTATCGGATATTCTCCATCGAGCAAGCAGAGAACACCACCTCATTGGAAGATTTTCATATCAACATGCAAGGCAAGTATGCACTGGTATTTGGCAATGAGGTAAAAGGAGTCCAACAGGAAGTCATCGATGCTTCGGACAACTGCATAGAAATCCCCCAATTCGGGACCAAACATTCGTTCAACATCGCAGTGACCGTTGGAATAGTACTATGGCAAACGATGCTGCCGATATTAAAAGATATCAAGGGCATGGCCGGCAAATAGCCGTCTGCCCTTTTCTTTGTTATCTTCTTCTCATTTTTTCAGTTATTTTCACCGCTTCCACCGCCTCTCGCACATCGTGAACCCGCAGAATAGAGGCTCCCTTCAACAATGAAATGGTATTCAACACCGTCGTACCGTTCAACGCCTCATTGGCAGTACCGCCAATCAATTTATAAATCATTGTTTTTCTGGAAATTCCAACTAAAATCGGATACTCCAAATCCAAATAAGAATCCATTCCATCCATCAGTTCGTAATTATGGTCGAGCGTCTTGCCAAAGCCGAAACCGGGATCAAGAATGATATTGTCAAATCCAACCTCATTAAGCATGGCAATCCGGTCGGTAAAGAATTTACGTATATCTTTCACGACGTTATCGTAAACGGGATTCAACTGCATGGTCTGCGGCGTTCCCTGAATATGCATCATGATATAAGGTACTCCGGACTTCGCAATAAAATCAAACATATCGTCATCCATTGTGCCCCCCGATATATCATTAACAATTACATCTCCCAGACAATCAACTACCTCCCGTGCAACTGCAGACCGAAAAGTATCGATAGACACAATCATATTCGGATAATATTTTCTTACCAGCTCAACAGCCCATGCCAAACGTGCCAACTCCTCTTTTTCGTCTACAAAGGCTGCTCCCGGACGAGTGGAATAGGCTCCCACATCAATGATTCCTGCTCCTTCTTCCACAATCTGATGAATACGTTCAATCACCTTCACTTCGCTGACATACCTGCCGCCATCGTAAAAAGAGTCGGGCGTCACATTCAAAATACCCATCACAATAGGGGTGGAAAAATCAAGGGGCTTATTATTTAAAGTAATTGTTTTCATGGCTTTACTTTTTACTTTTCTTTATTGCTTTTTTTGCGTAAATTTGCAGTATCAAAATTACAACTAGTTTTTATATTTCAAAGCCATGCCGGATACAGCACAAGAATATGACTTAATAATCGGGACTTGCCGGGACATCTTTCTAAAGAAGATGCAGGACTATGGTACAGCCTGGCGTATACTGAGACCGACCTCTCTGACCGACCAGATTTATATCAAAGCTAACCGCATACGCAGCATTGAAGAGAAAGGTGTATGCAAGGTAAATGAAGGAGTTGTGCCCGAATTTATCGGTATTGTCAACTATTCCATCATGGGACTGATACAGCTGGAACTGGGACGAGGGGAAGATACAGACGAAGACCATGAAAAAATCACGGCTCTATATGACAAGTATTTTCAACAGGCCAAGACCTTGATGCTTAACAAAAATCACGACTACGGAGAAGCATGGCGCAATATGCGTATCAGTTCATATACCGACCTGATACTGATGAAAATCAACCGTACCAAACAAATTGAAGACCACGAAGGCGCAACCCTGATTTCAGAGGGTATTGATGCAAACTATAATGACATGATTAACTATGCCGTGTTTGCGTTGATCCGACTGACAGTAGAAACCGAAGAGAATTAAGCAAATCGTTCCATACTGAGATATAATGAATATCATAAGAAATATTTGCCGCATATTAATCGGAATTATTTTTATTTACTCCGGTTTTGTCAAAGGAATCGATCCACTGGGTTCCTACTACAAATTCATCGATTACTTCAATGCGCTTCACATGAGCTGGATGAATGGTAGCGCCCTGTTTTTTTCCTTTGCTTTGGCATTATTTGAATTTATCACCGGTCTTTGCCTATTTCTCAACATCAAAACTAAAACTGCCGCATGGGGCGTATTCCTTTTTATGGCGGTGATGACTCCTCTGACCCTGATTCTGGCAATCAAAAATCCCGTGTCAGACTGCGGCTGCTTCGGAGATGCCTGGATTCTGACCAATTGGGAGACATTTTGGAAAAATATGGTGCTATTGGTGTTGACTCTCGGCATTTTTTTCAACAGAGACAGATATCATTCCATTTTCAATGTACTGGAACAAAGCGTACTGATTGTATTGGGTATCGCATTTATGTTAAGCATCGAATCATATTGCTACAGACACCTCCCACTTATCGCTTTCCGCCCATATGCTATTGGCAAGAACATCACGGAAGGGATGACTCCTCCGGTAGATGCCCCACACGATGAATATGAAATTACGCTGCAATATAAAAACAAAAAAACAGGAGAACTGAAGGACTTTACAGAAGAGAATTATCCGTGGCAAGATACGCTGAATTGGGAGTATGCCAATACTTTTGAGAAACTTGTAAAAGAGGGATACAGGACTCCTATTCAACATTTCAACATCGAGCATCCCGAATTAGGCGACATCACAGAAGAAATTTTGACGGATAACGGTTATACACTGCTTGCAATTTCATATGACATCAACAAAGCCAATCCTGCAAATCAGGAAGGCTTGAATAAATTGGCGGCCTATGCGCAAGAAAAAGGCATCCGCTTCTACGGTCTGACAGCCTCTATTGACAGTGATGTCCAACAATACAAAGACAGGTACTCGGTGAATTATGACTATTGCACGGCAGACGAAACACAATTAAAGACCGTCATCCGCTCAAATCCGGGATTGGTGCTTTTACATCAAGGGACTGTCATCAATAAATGGGGACATCGTGACCTACCGAATGTAGAAGCATTATGTGATAAAGACTTATTGGCATATAGCCTAAATGAACAACAGACTGAAAAAAACAGACTGTTGGCATATACTTTTATCCTGACCGCACTTGCTTGTCTGGGATTTTACTTAGCAAAAAAAAATAACAAAAGACGTTAGACAAATAAACTAATGTTGCACACTTTAAAGTATTAATCATGAGAAAGAAAATTGTTGCCGGAAACTGGAAAATGAACAAAACCCTGCAAGAAGGCGTAGCATTGGCACAGGAAGTAAACGACCGTGTGAAAGCATTGTCACCCAAAAATGTGACGGTAATTGTAGGTACTCCCTTTATTCACCTGAGCGAAGTGAACAAAGTGGCTGAAACAATTGCAGTATCTGCACAAAACTGTGCAACAGAAGTATCAGGAGCCTATACCGGCGAAGTGTCGGCTGCCATGGTGGCATCTACCGGCTGCCAATACGTTATTCTAGGTCACTCAGAAAGAAGAAGCTATTACGGAGAGACTGACGAAATTCTGGTGAAGAAAGTAGGACGTGCCCTGGAAAACAGTCTGGACATCATCTTCTGCGTCGGAGAAGTATTGGCAGAAAGAGAAGCTGAAAAACATTTTGATGTTGTGAAGGCACAGCTGACCAACGGATTATTCCACTTGTCTGCAGAACAATTTGCACATGTTGTGGTTGCATACGAACCGGTTTGGGCTATCGGCACCGGAAAAACAGCGACCTCTGCACAAGCTGAGGAAATGCACAAATTCATCCGAGAAACAATAGCGACCCAATACGGCGCGACTGCCGCAAATGACACTACCATTCTTTACGGCGGAAGCTGCAATGCCAAAAATGCAGACGAGCTATTCTCACAACCGGATGTTGACGGCGGACTGATTGGCGGAGCTTCATTGAAAGCCGACGATTTCATGGACATTATCACAGCTCGAGAAAACCACTAATGAAACAATGAAACAATTATCATAAATAAAATTTCACAAACATGAAAAAACTACTGTTAATCCTCTCTTTAGGGATTCTATTGTTTGCGTGCAAGGAGTCCAAAAAAGAAACGAAACAAAGTCCTTATCAAGCTCTTGCTGATCAGTACGCAGAATTTCCTTTAACGACAGACATCAGCAAACTGACTGACAATGAAAAGAAAATGCTTCCCTTGCTGATTCAAGTGGCAGACATCATGGAAGATATTTTCTGGCAGAATGCCTATGGCAACCGCGATGCACTGATGAAACAATTTGCAGGAGATCCGGCAGCACTGAAATACATAGCCATCAATTATGGTCCATGGGATAGACTGAATGCCAACAAACCTTTTATCGAAGGCATCGGTGCAAAACCGGCAGGAGCTAACTTCTATCCACAAGATATGACGAAAGAAGAATTCGAGGCACTGGAAGATTCTCGTAAAACCGACTGGTACAGCGTTGTTCGTCGCGACAAAGACGGGAAACTAATCGTCTTGTCTTTCCATGAAGCTTATCCTGAACAAGTAAAAAAAGCTGCAGATTTATTGAAGCAAGCTGCAGAATTGGCAGAAGATGAAGGTCTGAAGAAATATTTGTCATTACGCGCCGATGCCCTTCTGACTGATGATTACCTAGCCAGCGACTTGGCTTGGATGGATATGCAAGACAATACATTGGACTTCGTTGTCGGTCCTATCGAAACTTATGAAGACCAACTTTTCGGATACAAAGCATCTCATTCAGGTCAGATTCTTGTTAAAGACAAAGATTGGAGCAAGCGTTTGTCTATATACGCACAATATTTGCCAAAACTGCAGGAAAATCTACCTGTACCGGAAGCATACAAAAAAGAGAAGGCAAATGCAAATCCAGATATGAACGCATACGATGTGATTTACTACGCAGGCGACTGCAATGCAGGAAGTAAGAATATTGCTATCAACCTGCCAAATGACCCACGCGTCCATGAAGCTAAAGGTAGCCGCAAATTGCAATTGAAAAACTCTATGCAGGCGAAATTCGATAAAATTCTGGTGCCGATTTCAAAACTCGTTATTAATCCGGAACAACAGAAATATATCAATTTTGATGCTTTCTTTGAAAACACGATGTTCCATGAAGTTGCACACGGTTTAGGAGTAAAATACACACTCAATGGTAA